>NZ_JARESX010000062.1:0-43848 GCF_046026435.1 Paraburkholderia sp. RL17-381-BIF-C
TACCGCTTCGATCGTGGTGATCTTGCGGTCGCCGACGGCCGCTGCCGGCAACACGCACGAGCGCACCGCCACGCCGTCGAGATGCACGGTGCAGGCGCCGCATTGCGCGATGCCGCAACCGAACTTCGTGCCGGTCAGGCCGACCAGATCGCGCAAGACCCACAGTAGCGGCATGTCGGGTGGCGCGTCGACGGTATGCGTCTGGCCGTTGATATTGAGCGTTGTCATTGAGCGGCTCCGGGTGGGGTTGTTGTTTTGTGAGTCTGTTTAGACCAAGACGTTAAATCAAAGGGCAGGATTGTTGCGTTTGTTCGAAAAGATGCAATAACACTAAAATTCCCGCAGTCGCGCGCCAGTCGGCCGGTTTGGCCACATCCGCGGCATGCTGGAAACATCTGGCAGAGTGTAATCGGTGAGAGAGAGCTCCGTCGCTTCAATGGCCGCTATTGCCGCGGGCCTCGGGGCCCTGCGTCGAAGAGGAACGCTTCGAACATGAAGCAATGCACCGAGAAACAATCCGTGACGATGAATACAGAGGCATCGCACGGGTGTAGTCGCGTCCTGAATCGATGGCTTCATGATCGAAGCGAGCTACGACAAGTTCCCAGTTTCGCCTTCGCCGCAACGGACGCTCGCGAAATGGTAAGGCTAGCGGTAGCCAGCGCGAGAAAAAGTAGCGAACTGGCGATCACTCCAGTGAAACCAAGCGCCGGATAGATCCATGCTGCGACAGCCGAACCGAGGGCAATCCCACAGAACACAAACGACGCAGTCAATGCCAACGATACGCCACGTAAGTGCGGCACGAGTTCCACGATGCGTCGTTGCTGCGAAGGCCACAGCAGATCGGTCGCGAACGCCCACGCCGTCAGCGCGACGAACAGCCATTGCACGCTCGGCGATGCAAACCAGAGAAAGACGAGGTCCGCCGCAAGCAGCGCGAGGCCGGCTAGCAGCATCGTTTCCGAGCCATAGCGTCGTGCAGCGCGCGTCACGAACAGATTGCCCCCGACGCCTGCCACGCCCAGCACAACAAGCGATGTCGACACCGTTCCAGGCCCCGCATGAAAGACGTCACGGATGATGGGCGCAATGAACGAATACGTCGAATAAACGCCTGCCGCAATGAAGAACACTACGAGGAACGCGGTGAGGGTGTCGACGCGCGTCAAAAGCGAGACGACCGTCGCGAGCCTGACGTGCTCGCCTTCGCTGGAGTCGGGTACCACCCACGCGATGAGTGCTGCGGTCGCCGCGCCCGCCACTCCGACCGCCAGGAACAGCGCTCGCGCACCCCATGCGTGAGCGACCCACGCGGACAGCGGCATGCCAACAAGGCCTGCGACGCTCAGTCCGAGCAGGACGGCAGCGATCGCGCTGCCTTGGTGCTCTCGCTCAACCAGGCTCGAACCCAACGCGCCGAGCACGGGGCCGATAAAACCCGCGCCGAGCCCCATGAGCACGCGCGAAAGCAGGAGCACGCGATAGTCCGGCGCGGCGGCGAACAACAACGCCGAAGCGCTGAAGAGTGCCAAGCCGATCAACACTTGGCGACGCCGGCGCAAGTGTCCGAAGCCCACTTGCAGCAGCGGCGCGGCAAAAGCGAACGTGACGCCGAACACCGAAATCAAATAGGCACTTTGCGAATCGGCGAGCCCCCATTGACGCGAGATCGAATCGAGACTCCCGACGACGGACAGAGCACCCGTTGCTTGCACAAAATACGCAAGGCTGAGCGCCCGGAGCGCGCGCGTGGTCGGCGCGGAAAATGATGTGGTCATGAGTGTTCCAAGATTGAGGCGCACGGCATCAAACGCCGAGCGGGTACCGGACGACATTCGCCGCGACGAAGAGCACGACCGCAGCAACGATCAGCCAGTCCGGCGTTTGACGCACCGGACGCACTCAGCGGTTCAGCACCGGCGTAGAGCTGCCTGCGTTCGCGACGCCGGTGTGTGGACTCGAAACCGCATCCTTCATCGTGGCGACGATCTTCTCGCCGCTCAGCTGCATCGTGGCTCGCCAACAGGAAGAGGCCGATAACGAGCGCACGCTTGACCGCGCGCAACTCGTCGAGCGTCGACATTGCGCGGTTCGCTGTGATGTTCGGCTCATCGCAACCCTAATTTCGAGGGCGCGCGAGCGTCAGGCGACGGGGATCGGGTTGTCCCGCAGCGAGAGATTGAACTGGTCGACGTACGCGTGCTCGTTCGGTCCAGCGTTGTCGCGCAGCGGCTGCGCGACGCTGACGACCACCTCTGTCGTCGCCGTGGCGAGCTTGTCCATTGTCTCAGCGATGAACGCAGCCAGCGGCATCGCTCGCGGGTCGCCGCTCTTGTGGACAAGATCCGTATCGACCCACGGCGGCGCGATTTCGAGTACCCGCACGCTGGTGTCACGCAGCATGAAACGTTGCGACATCGAGTACGAATGCAGCGCGGCCTTCGTCGCCGAGTAGAGCGCAGTGGTAGCGAGCGGCACGTAGGCCAGCACGGAACTGTTGTTGATGATGTACGACTCCGGCTGTTGCTTCAGATGCTCGACAAGTGCCGCGCTCAGCCGAACAGGTCCGAGCAGGTTCGTGTTGATCAGATGAACAGCTTGCGCGTCGTCGAGTACGCCGCCAGCATCGTCGAACGGCATGATGCCCGCGTTGTTGATGACAACGTTGAGCTTCGGATATTTCGCGATGAGCTGTTGCGCGACCTGCTGGATCTGTGCGCCATCGGCGATATCGAGCTCAATTGTGTCGATGCCCGGATTCGCACTTGCAACCTCGTCCAGCAACGCCTTGCGGCGCCCAGCGACGATGACCTTGTTCCCGCGGCTGTGAAATGCTTCGGCGAGCGAACGGCCAATGCCCGAGGTTCCGCCCGTGATAAAGACTGTGTTGTTTGTGAGTTTCATTATTACTGCTCCTTTGACGATGAAATGCGAATGGTGCTTAGCGCGATGCCGCATAACGCGGCGCCGGCGTGTTGGTCGACAACAGGTTTGACATCGCCCGCCGGGCGTCTGCAAAGGCCTCCCACCTGGCCACGTCTTGCAGTGACGGGATCGTCACGAGTTCGCCGCGATCGAACCCGACCAGTGCGGCATCGACCATGTTCCCGGCGGACATCACGATCGACTTGTCGAGGCTTTCGAGCGGAAGGCCGCCTGTCTGCCAGAAATCGGTGGCCGTCGCGCCAGGCAATACGGCCTGCACCTGCATGCCCTTACCGGCCAGTTCGTGATGCAGCGACTGGGTGAAGGCGAGCACGAATGCCTTGCTACCGCCATACACGCCATTGAGCATTTCCGGTGCGAGCGCAACGATCGACGAGATGTTGATGACGGCGCCCTTGCCACGGGAAAGAAGGCCCGGCACGGCAGCGTAGGTGAGGCGCATCAAGGCCGTCACGTTAAGGTCGATCATGCGTGACATCGCGTCGACGTCGCTATCTACGAGTGGAGTGTGCGTGCCGATGCCTGCGTTGTTAACCAGCAGAGTGATGCTCGCGTCCTGCCTCAGCTTGGCTTCGACACTCGCCAGTGCAACTCCGTCGCCGAGGTCAGCGTCGAGAATCTCGACGTGTCGCCGGGTGTCGGTCGTGATGCTGCTGGCAAGCGTCATGAGCCGTTCACGGTTGCGTGCAACGAGCAAGAGGTCGTAGCCCCGACGCGCGAGACGGTCGGCATACACCGCGCCGATTCCCGACGAGGCGCCCGTGATCAACGCCGTACCCAGATGTGTTTGCGTCATGCTTTCGCTCCGGTTCAGAAGATGGTATGCGCGAATTGTGGAGCAAACAGCATGCGGTGCAAACGACGTAGAAGGTAGTGTTTTAGGACATTCTCTTTGAACCCGCAACGGATATGCTTCGCGCTGGATATCTGCTGAGCGCTGGATATCTGCTGAACGATGTTCTCACCGGTTCGCATCCTGCGTCTAAAGCCATACCGAGGTATAGGGTTCATGATCCGTTTAGGCACTCCTATACCAACTGCAAGACAGTTCCACACGACATAGCGCTCCTGAACATTTCCCCAGCGTGACCCACCCTCGCGCAATAGTGCATATTTCAGAGCGAAAAACTAACGACCGCGAGCGGCGCGCCCGTGCCAGCCAATCAGAATTCGATGACAGCGGGCAGTCGCAGCCCCGTCGTATTGCAAGACGTCTCGCTCATGGAAAAGCTCGCTCGCTTCGACCGCGACGTGTTTCTGGCGCGTCGCGTTCACGCGAAGGGGTCATGCGCCTTCGGCACGCTGAAAGTTACATATCACGTTTCGCGTTACACGAAGGCGAAGGTGTTCGCCCAGATCGGTAAGGACACGCCGCTTTTCATGCGCTTTGCGACGCCAACGCGCGGATGGTATCAATCGTCTCGGTATCGGTGACCCAGCGATGTTGCCCAGTACGGTTCGTCGGAGTTCGAGTTCGATGTGTTGGCCTCGCTGCCGGTGAAGAAGCGCTCGGATGATGTGGTCCGGCTTCGTAACCAAGCTTCTTGAGAACAGTACGCAAGATACGTCTCTTGATTTCGAAGGTACTGGCCGGTGATTCCAACGCCGGGACAGGTCCATTCCGAAGCTTATGAGTTCGTCGCGAGCGGCGTTCCTGAGTGAATCTACCGGCTGTTCGCGCAGCGCGTCGAGTTCGCCGGTGCGCTGGGCTTGAGTTGCTACCGCATCGTTCCAGAGGGGCTCCGGCTCGGCGGCAAACAACGGTTTTCGTGGTTATCCGGATCGATGGCGTCCAACGAGTCGCGAATGGTGTTCTGGGTGGGGTGCACATCGAACAGCTACGCCAGTTCGGCTTGCGCCCGCTCACCCTCGACCGCCCCCATCCCCACATTCGCTCTGAACGCGGCCGGGTGAGTCCGCCGGGCTCTCTTCGCCATCTGCCTGGTCCCTTTGTCGATCTTATCGCCGGCTCAGCCCAGAACGTTCCTCTAATCCGGCTGTCCGAATTTGCGCGCCCATCTAGTTTTATACACCACCTCGATTTTGCTTCGCGCTACCTGGCAGCATTCGCTTGAAAGAACCGGACGCCCGACGCTTTAATTCCTGCTCTCCTCGGAGATTTCGACCACGCGTTGACTATGCCCGGCAGCTACACTCCGCGTTCCATGCAGGAAGCTGCGTGCGAAAGAAGCAGCCTTAGAGATTGTCGCTTCGCAGAGGGCGGGTACTTCGTTCCGTGATGCAAATGACCGGCGAAGACAGAGGGCACCGCAATCCCCGACGCCTAGCCACGGATCCGACCGTTTGACCGAGGCCGATCCCTTTCTTCCCGGTTATACCGAGTTTGCACGAGTCACTCGGCAACTCGTCTTTGATCTGGCGATCTGGCTCCAGATAGGGATCTCAAAGTGGATGCCGGCAGGTCGTAACGCGCCAGGTCGCCCCCCCTCGTCGCACATGCCAAAAGTCGCAAGAGTTGCTCATTACCCGGTCACCCGTTCTAACGAAAAGACCCTGCTGCAGGGTTTTCCATGCCTTGCGCCAACAAATGGCGGAGTTCTATACTCGTAACCGTCAGGCTCCTTACGAATTGAGAAGGAGGCCGTGACTACCTAAACGGGAGATAACCGGCGCCGCCGGATTCACGAGGGCGCAGGTGGGAAGGAGCAAATGTGATGAGCAATATGGAAGGCACTGCGCTGCGAAACGAGCAGTCGACAGCGCGTCCCGTTGGACTGAGCGATGACTGGATTCTCGCGGACACGCAAGCATTTTCGCCGCTCACTGCTCGCGAGCGCACCGTTTGTTTGGGCATCCTGACAGGCTATACGTCAGAGGCAATCGCGCTTAATTTGGGGATTTCGATCAACAGCGTGCTGACCTATCGGAAGCGCATTTACGAAAAGCTGCGTATCACGTCTCAGAACGAGCTATTCATGCTCACGTTCCGACACTTGATAACGCGAAGAAGCGTCGAAGTGCCATCGGGGAGTGCCTAAGCGGGCCAAGTGCGACACGCTGAGTCGCGGGCCGTGTGAGAAGCGTAACAACTGTCGCGAGTGCAATGACCTCTGGCGGCGGTCACCCGGCTTAGCGCACAGTTTCGCTAGTCGCTTCCGCGCGATCAGCCAGATGATTGAGCAAATCTGTCAACGTCGTGAGTTCACTGCCATCAATGCTTCCAAAAGCGTGAGACAGTCGCTGGCAATGATCGTCCATGATTCGCTTCAGACGTGCGCGTCCCTTCTTGCTAAGCCGGGCACGCAGATTACGCCGGTCGACAGAATCCTCCACACGCTCGACGAAGTCGTCTTTTACGAGACCATCAATGAGCCCGGAGACAGTGGCACGTGTCACCGATAATTGGCTGCCAAGTTGCGAAAAACTTACTGCTTCGTCGCCCGCCGCCCAGATCAACATCAACACGCCCATCTTGGCCGGCGTCAAGCCAGTGTCCGCGAGCCAAGCGGCGAACGCGTTGTCCATGCGTTGCGCCGTCCGACGCAATGCATAAATAGCATCGAAAATCACCACAGGCAAATCCGGATAGTTTTGGTGATAACGCGCCGTCCACGTCGGCGGTAGCGCATATTGCCCGTGCTTGATTAGTGGATCTTTCTTTGCCATGCGATGGAATTGAATCTCGGAACGTGGGTCGGGATCAGAATCAACACAAGCATACTATCTTTTGGATAGGTTCGACGCCGCCTCGGTTCAACACGACAATGATTAATCTTCTTCAGGCTATGAGCGTCTTCGATCGGGTCGCCCATACCGGCAGCTTCGCACAGGCAGCGTCGCAACTTAATCTGTCGACTTCGATCGTGACACGTCACGTGGCCAACCTCGAAGCGCACCTTGGCATCCGACTGCTCCAGCGCACGACCCGCACGGTGGTCCTCACCGAAGCGGGAGCGCAGTATGCCGTGGGATGTCGTTCCGTACTCGCCGAAATTGAAGACATCGAATCTTGCGCGACAATGACATCTCGAGAAGTAGCAGGCGACTTGAGAGTGGTAGCGTCGGGAAGCTTCTCGCTGTTTCAGCTTGCGCCGTTTTTTGCCGCGTACCAGACGCAATACCCGCGAGTCGTTCTGAACGTAACTCTGACCGAACAGCACGTTGACATGCTGGACGCCGGCTTCGATGTGGGAATCGTCGTTGACCGCATGGTCAGCTCCTCGTCGCTGGTCGCCAGGCGATTGGTTCGTGCGGCCAGAATTCCTGTCGCATCACCGCGCTATCTTGCAGACGCCGGTTCGCCGATTGTGCCAGCCGACCTTGTCCGGCATCGTCTCCTTTGTCCGCCCCAAGAGACGGGACTGCAGCATTGGACCTTCGCCAACGACACCGAAGAACGCGTGCCGTTCAATCCCTCTTTTACTGTCAACAATGCAATGATGCTCAAACAGGCGGCGCTCGCCGGGATGGGCGTGGCCGTTCTGCCGGTAAGTCTTGTCGCTAACGACCTGATGGCGGGCAACCTGATCCGCCTGCTACCAACATATCGCGTTGCTAATGGAGACGTCGAAATCGCTCTCGTCTACCCAAGTCGGCAGTTTGTCCCACAGAAAGTACGAAGTTTCATTGATCTCGCCGTGACTTACTTCGCCTGACGCCAGCAGCGAATCGCCAGGCTATTGCTGCGTCCGGCGGGCCAGCGTTTGCGGCGCGGTAAGAGAGCGCACGTCCGCGCCGCGCGCATGCGCCAACTGCGCGGACGGGTAGTTCGAATCGTTCATTGGCAACACGCCGGCCTTTTCCGCCGAAAGTAATTCCGCCTGGACCTCTGCACGGCTTAGCCCATTTTCCCGTATGACTGTCGCAGCGACCGGCTCTGAACCGGAACTGGTTTGTGCAAGGACCGTACCGCTGCATGAAAGCAGCCCGAGCCAGACGGCAATGTTTCTTTTCATGACAGATTTACTCAAGCCCTTACCGAATTGATTTCTTCCAAGTATAGGGCTTTGAGTTCAGCAAGTGGCCCCGTCTTTTGCAATGCATTGCGAACATTGTGGCAATAATCGCCTCCTCCCCGAAATTCGCATCTCCGCCGGCTGGCGGTTGGCATGCCGCGATACCGGCAATGGACGCGGGATGAGCACCCAGGTTCGACGAGATACAAGTCCCGGACAAAATCAATTCGAGGCCTGCGCCGCGTATAAATTTGCCTCTCGGGTCTTACTGGATCAGGGTTTTCCAGCGATTGCAACCACTATCGTGGTGACTATACTTAAATCGTTAGGCCCCATACCAATATCGCTCGCGCCCTGCACTTCGCGAGTTCGTATTCGCGAGAAGCTTCGTGATGCCCGGATACCCGGACCTTAACCGCCCCCCCTGGAATGGACGATGAATGCTCCAAAGCCAATGCCTCTGGCACTGCTGCTGACGACAACTGGTACCCACAGCGCCGGATGGCGTCATCCGGGCGTCCAGACTGACGCTGCGACCGACTTCAGCTATTTCAGGAGGATTGCGGAAAACGCGGAGCGGTCCCGCTACGACCTTCTGTTTATCGCAGATTCGCTCTATATGAGTCATGGCGAGCGCGGGGGAGCACGCCGATACCCGCGCCATCCTCATCTGGAATTCGAACCGCTGACCTTGCTCTCCGCACTGTCGGTCGTTACGCGAAATATCGGTTTGGCCGCCACGCTTTCGACAACCTATTCGGCGCCGTACACCACCGCCAGAACGTTTGCGTCGTTGGACCACCTGAGCGGCGGACGCGCTGGTTGGAATGTTGTTACGTCACAGTCGGATCTCGAGGCACGCAACTACGGACTGGACATTCACGCACAGCATGCGGACCGCTATGCCCGCGCCGCAGAATATGTCGATGTTGTAAGGCGTCTTTGGGATAGCTGGGAAGAAAGTGCTTTAATCGGCGACAAGGAAACGGGCGTTGCAGTGGACACCAGAAAGCTTCACACGTTAAACCACAGGGGCAAGTACTACGCCGTGCAAGGGCCACTCAATGCGCCGCGCCCACCTCAAGGACATCCCGTGATTATCCAGGCAGGATCGTCGGGCCCAGGACAGGACCTTGCAGCCGCCAGCGCCGACATCGTGTTTACCGCACAGGCGAATAAAAGCAATGCACAGCAGTTTTACAGATCGTTGAAAGGTCGTCTTGCGGCACGCGGACGTTCCCCGGACTCGCTGATTGTCATGCCGGGGGTCTACGCGGTAGTGGGTGAATCCGAAAAAGAAGCGCAGGAAAAATTTGCGGAACTGCAGTCACTCGTTCATCCTGAAGTGGGGCTTGAACTACTGGCGAAGCTGCTCGGGAAGGCAGATTTTGACAGCATTGATATCGACCAGCCGCTCCCTCCGATCGCCGACGTTAATACGTCCAAGAGTCGACTGGATATGATCCGCGCGATGGGACTCGACGAGAAGGTAACCGTTCGCGAAATCTATACGCGTCTTGCACCGGGGCGGGGCCACTACACGTTGGTTGGCTCCGCGCAACGGGTGGCCGAGACCCTGATGGACTGGCATCGTGACGATGCTGCTGATGGATTCATGCTGATACCGGGCGTCATGCCCCAGGCTCAAGACGATTTCGACCGCCTCGTCCTACCAATCCTTCGAGAACGCGGTGTCGCCCGACGCGAGTATCAGGGCACAACCCTGCGCGAGAACCTTGACCTCCCGAAACCCACCAATAGCTTCGTCGGCACCCCCGCCCAATGATACGGGGTCCTGGGAGACGGCGTACGTCGATGAACTCGCTTTGCTCACAGGACGCCCTTCGCATGCCACAGTCACCGATGGATACCCACCATGCAGCCAGCAATTGAAGACGAATTTCGCGACGCCATGAGGCGTCTCGCTGCCTCCGTGAATATTGTGACGTGTTATAGCCGTGGCCTGCGGTACGGCATGACAGCAACTGCGGTCACGTCGCTCTGTGCTGATCCACCAGCGTTGCTGGTGTGCGTGAATCGCACCAACATCTTTCATGCGGCGTTACGTAATGCGTCGAGCTTTTGCGTGAACATTCTGGGTACACAGCACCGGGACGTCTCGGCTGCGTTTGGCCGCAAGACCGTCCATCCAACCGAAAAATTTGCTGTCGGCAGGTGGGCAACCAACCCAACCGGACTACCTTACCTTACCGATTCGCAATCAAACTTATTTTGCACAGTCGCATCGGTCTTTTCGTACGGCACGCATGACATCTTCATCGGTACCTGTGACAGCATCGTCAACGCCGATGCGAGCGCGCCGGTCGCGCCGCTTCTCTATGCAAATGGACGTTACGCATCGGTTGCAGAGTTACCTTCGTGATAAACAAGAAAGCATTCGCCGCGCTAAGCCGCGAATGCCTCGAGCATGGTTCTGGAGTTATGCCCCGTGCAGCAGATACTTACAATCAGGACGATTTTTGAGATTCGTGGTCAGTACCGAGCCAATATGCGTCAGAAGAAACGCCTTCTCCGGGCGCATGCGTCTCCCGCGTATAAAACCGGATCCGTCGTTTGTCAGGATCTTCGACAATCAGCAACCATCCGACGATCCCCGTCAGCACGGGTGAATGCGGCACAGAAACGTCGGCAAAGTGCTGACGCCACGCTTCGAGTTCATCGCGTGTATCGACAGTCAGTGTGAGATGGTCCTGCCCCGCTTCGGCCGCCGCAGCCGTCGGCGACAACCTGATTTCGAGGTGGGTGCCGAGACCCTCGATTGCCAGAATGTACGCGAACAATTCCCCGTCGGGACGGCGATGGTCGAGTTCCCTCAGACGCTGCGCGCCGAGCGCGACCTCGTAAAATCGCAGGCTGCTTTCGAGATCGGAGACCGAAAATTTAAGGTGATGAATACCATCAATGGACGGACGCGTCATGGGAATTCCTTTTGGTTGAGGGCTGGATTAACGGCTACCTCGGCGGTGCGATTGGGACTCGCGTCCTTCGTGCCGCGTACCTGCAGTATGAGAAACAGGCCGGCGCTCGCCAGCAGCAGGAACACCGAACCGAGGATCGCGCCTTGATATGAACTTGTACGGTCGTGCACGATGGCGTAGCCAAGACCGCCCGCTGCCATGCCGGTATAGAAGAATGCGCCAAGCCAACCGTAGATAACACCGTAGTGGCGCAATCCGAAACAGGCCGCAATAAAGAACGACAGCAAGTCGAGCTCTGCGCCGATTGAGAAGCCAAGCAGTACCACGCCAAAGATCGCGCCCACGGTTTCGGGTCGGCCGAGCCAAATGGCTGCGCCGAGTGCAGCCAAAGTCAATACGCCCGCCGCAACACGCTTTGGGTGGCCCAAATCCAGCGTTCTTCCGATTACGACGCGACTGATGAGTACGGACCCCGCGAGCACCGAGAGTAACAACGCCGCGCGAGCGGGTGCGATCCCCTTTTCAATCACCAAAGACTGAGCTTGCGAAACGAAGCCTATCGTCGCTGCGCTGACGAAGAAAATCGCTATGCCGAGACACCAGAACGCTGTCGTGCGGGCCGCCTGACCGGCGCTCAGTCCTGTCTGCTCGGCAGCCAGTTCCGACGAATCTGACCGACGATTGCCGATGCAAAGCAGCGCGACGAATACACCTCCAAGAGTAAGCCAGCCCATCAGACGATAGCCGGATCGCCAGCCGCCGAGGGATAGGGTATGAAACAGCACTGCTGGCAGAATCATGCCAGCCGCCGCAATGCCAACCAACGCACAGGCCAGCGCTGCGCCCCGGCCGGCCACGAACCGAGCGGCGATCTGGCGAGTGTAGCTAATCGGTCCCGTCCCTGCACCGAACACATTGAGCAGTAGAATGAGAACGTAGAACTGGATGAGTTCGCCCGTCATGGTTGACAGACCAAGGTAGCAAAGCGCAACCGCCAGCGCAGATGCTGCAGCTATCCGGCGCACTCCATAGCGGTCAAGCAGCATGCCCACCAATGGCAGCACGGCCGCCGTCACCGGCAGCGCAACCAGCGACGCTGTTGACGCCGCTTTGCTCCAGCCGTACTGATGTTCGAGTGCGCGAAAGAAAAGGCTGGAGACCGGTGTATATGCGCCAATGCCGCAACCTAGTCCGATTGCAGCACCGGCAATGTCGCGCCATCCGTCACGCAGTTCGTTCTTGAAAGTAGTCATGGTCACACGATAAGTAACTGCCGCTCTCGATGCGAAGGCGTCGCGCGTCGGTTAGATGGATGGAAGCATTGGCTCGCACCGTTCCGAGGCCTGGATGGCATGCGTTACGCGAGTCGCTGCAACTTGCATGATTCGTCCAGCAAACTGGAACATTAAGCCCGAGTATCCCCCGGCGTCAGAGCGTTTCCAATCACACAATACTGTGACAGGGACGGCGATGCTGATAGTTCGATAGAAGCAACGTGGCCAATTGCACGCGGTTTACGGGAACTGCCTACGCTCCTGTATACCGACCCGGACGGTGGTTAAGCGCAATCACCATATTGAGGGCCACTGCGCCTGCGAGAGATGCCAGCAATACCACAGGCTTCACTAGGAATACGGATGCCAGCACAATGGAAATATCTACGGACATTTGCAGCTTGCCGGCACGAATCCCGTACTGCTCCTGCAGGAACAGTGCGACCACGTTGACCCCTCCCAGACTTGCCTGATGGCGAAAGAGTACGACGAAGCCCGTGCCCATGAGGACGCCCCCTAGTACCGCTGAATAGAAAAGGTTGAGCTTCTCGTACTGGACCAGGTATGGATGGGCCATCGAAAATCCGGAGACGAGCGCGGAAGCGATCAGAGACTTTCGTCTGAATCGCTTGCCCATTCGGCGTAGTGAGAAATAGCAGAACGGAAGATTGATGGTGAAAAAGACCGGCCCGAACGGGAAGCCGCTCAGATAGTGAATCAGAAAGGTCAGCCCCGCTGTGCCTCCGGTGAGCAGCCCCACCCTGCTGTACAGATTGATGCCTGTCGAGACGAGCAGCGCACCCACTATCAGAGCAAACGCGTCCTCGTACAGTCGATGCCGCAAAAGAGAAGCGGGCCGGGTGGAATGCGAGGGTTGAGCTGATGTCATCGGGAGCACGTCGGTGGCGAAAAGCCACGGCTATGGGCTGGACCAGCGATACGCGCGTCGTGGGATGCAAAACGCCTCAGTATCCAGCGATCACGCAAGGAGAATCACTTCATTTTCAACGGGAAACTGTGGTTTTAGAAGAAATCGACTGACTTTTCGTCAACGACCGGGGCAGCTCTTTCCGAAGTGCGCGCACGCTTCTGGTAGCGGTAGTCCCATCCCACATCAAGAACCGACGGGTGTGTGACTACACTTCTTCAACGCAGGCGCGCTCGAGCCAACAACGCCCTCCCCTCGCTATTGAATCGGTCGTAGCGTCAGCGCGTTCTTCAGCGATTTCACACCAACCACCGCGCTGGCGACCTGTGCAGCAAGATCGCTTTGGGATTGCTCTGGAACCGAGCCTTCCAGCATTACGCAGCCATCGCGTGCACGAACCGTAAGGTTCGCAATATTCAACCCCTTCGTTTTCGCAAGCGCGCGCCGTACATTGCGCTGTAACGTACGGTCCGCTGCTTTGACTGTCTTCGTGCGCATTACTACAGACGACGCAGTCGGGGTCGCGTCGCCAGCGACTTCTGCGTTTGCACTGAAGGACACAAAGACCATCAGTGCTCCGAGGAAAAGCCTGTTCTTACGGATATAGTTCATATTTCTTCCTACCCCAGAAAACGTGTAAGGTTGGCGCAGCGGGACCTCCCGGCGCAGCACAATGGGCGCCGTCCAGCCTTCGCCGAATCCGGCGCTGGAAGGTTAGAAGAACGTTCGCATGCCAATTCGCACTGCAGTCTCGTGACCGTTGCTCGACGCCGGTACGGTAAGAAAGGCTGCATGAGCGCCACCGCTGGCGTTCTGATAGGCCGCACTTACGTAGACATCGGTGCGCTTTGACAAGGAATAGTCAAGCACAGCGCTCGTATTGCGCCATATTGCGATGGACATTCTGGTGAAAGAGTAGCCGGCGCTGAAAGCTAGCGCGGGCGTGAACTGGTATACCTCGCTGACTTCGTAGGAGCGCATTGTCACCGAGGTGCCGGGTGCGTCGATTGTGGTATCGGTGAACAGCGCACGCGTGGACGACGGCCCGGCCGTTACGCTGGCAGCCAGTTCAATATTCTGCAGGTTATTCGCGACGAACAATCCCCGCGGAAACGATGGCCCAAGGGACGTGCCAATCTGTGCGGATGGGTTAAGCGGCATGTCATGTACGTTGTTATATGCCGCCGCAACGCTGAATATGCCACCCGTGTACCTTGCGCCTGCAGCAACCGCACGACCGTTGCTCGCGCTAGCGGGCTGGCCTCCGAAGGCATACAGCAAACCCAGACTCAACCCGCCAAACGGCTCTACCGCATACTTCACTGCATTATTGATGCGCAAGGAACCACCGAGGTGATCGTAGTCGCCAGGGTGGAAACCAAAGGCACCAATGCGCGAACCCATCGAGAACAACGTGATGTAATCCCAAACGAAGTCGTACTGACGTCCCATCGTCAACGCGCCCCATCCGGAATTGGCAAGACCGACAAACGCCTGCCGCCCGAATATCAGGCCGCTTTGAGAAAAAGCACCGGTATTTAGCGAGAATCCATTCTCCAAGGTGAAGATCACCCGGGTACCTCCCCCGATCTCCTCGCTTCCTCGAAAGCCAAAACGACTAGGCTGGATGATTCCGTCGTTAGCAACAACGTTGCTTTTCCCCCCGGCATTCGAAACGTAAGTTATGCCTGTATCAATCAGACCATACAGCGTAACTGAGCCTTGCGCCTCGGCGACTGTCGGCATGATGAGTAGCGCCGCGATCGGGAGTGCTGTCGAGAGGTAACTTTTCATGGGTGTCTCCAAACCAGAACTATTTTTTTTGTCGTATGTCGGCGAATCGGTGAGGCTGTCGGCGCCGTCAGGTTCCTTCAGACCCGACGTACGCGTACGAGAACAGCCACCGCGCAGCGACTTAGAGTTTTTTCGGCGGCGAAGTCACTTCTACTTCGAGAACGCCTACCTGCTCGATGGACGCTCTTATGCGATCACCTGGCTTGAGGAAGGCTCCGTACGAGACACCAGATCCGGCTGGTGCGCCGGTCAATACGACATCGCCGGGCTCGAGCGTGATGAACTGACTGATCAGACTGAGTTGCTCATCGATCCGGTACAACATCTCGTTGGTCGTGGCGTCCTGTCGAGGCTGTTCGTTCACCCACAATTGCAGACGCAAACGATGCGGATCCTTGATCAGGTGGGCTGGCCGAATAACTGGTCCGAAGGGGCACATCGTGTCCTGGCACTTGCCTCGCATCAGATCCACCTTGAGCGGAGAATCCGGCTGCTGTATCCAGTCGCGCGCGCTCATGTCGAGGCCCACTGCGTATCCCGCAATCGCCTGCATGGCTTCGTCGCGACTCGCGTCGCTTAAGCGCCTCCCGACGACAACAGCAAGCTCAATCTCCCAATCGAGCTGGCGCGTTCTGGCTGACAGCACAACGGTCTTGCCGGGACCCACCATAGTGGTCGTTGGCGGCTTGAAAAAGAACGGCAGCGGCTCCCAGCGAGCAACCGGCAATCCCATCTCGGCAAGATGACTCGCGTAATTCGCACCTACAGCAACAACCTTGTTCGGAAACTGTATTGCCACGCCGAGCGTGACCTCGTCCGCAGCCAGGCCGAGCGAGGCTAGCGCGGGCTCCTCCACGCAACGCTCCGCAATCTGCGCAAGGTGCTCTATATGTGTGAACCAGTCAGAAAAAAGCGCTTTGACCTCCAGCGCTGGCAGATCGATCCCGCGCTGCTTCAAGACGTCAAAAGGCCAGTATTGACCTTCGATTTCCAGTGCGGCCATCGGGTCAGGCTTCATGACCGTAGCAATACCAAAATTCATCGTGGGCTTCCAGTTGGTGAATAGACCCGTCTTCGCGTAACGGTTCGCCTGGTGCCCATTATGGGAATCAGCTTGATGTCCCGAAATCACATAAACATGTGACGTCGGCTCGAACGCCTCGCGGCCAAACATGAGGTATTCGTTAGAATCGCCGGTTGCATTATCTGCTGCCGACAGCTTCGAAATGCATTCTGTTAGCGTTTCTCACAGGCCACAGTTCTCGACCCGGCCCGTCCGATGTCGAATCGATAGGGTCCCGTCGAGTACTGAGGGGACGCACTTCTTGCTAGACGAAAGGGGGCCCGCCAGACACGTAGTTCGAGATGACGACCGCGAGGCCAGACGAAATTGACCATAACGGAAATACTTTCTCGGCCAACCCAGCTTCAGGAGCGACGTTTGCCAATCGAGACGGTGCGCCTTGAAGGTGGCCGCCCGGAAGCCGTGAGAGACGCCACTGGCAGATCCGTTCTGCATCGCAAAGCGGTCCGATGAACGGTCGCGCCGCCGTAGCCGACCTGCCCGGCAACGAGGAACGCGCTAGGCGTCGGTAAAGATACGTTGTGATTCGCCGCGGGCGATTGCGATAGTCGAACGCAGCTCAGGATAAGTATCGCTTCGTTATTTTCATCACGGCGGCCGCGCAATGCGGCCGCGGCTGCGCTCACGCATTTACTTCGCCAGACCGTAACGCAATGCATCAGTTGCCTGCCGGATGGCAGCGCGGGTCGCCGGCGAGTCCGCCAATGCATTGAGCATGACAAAGTCATGGATGGTGCCAACGTAACGAGTCGCCGTGACCCTCACTCCCGCCTCAATGAGCTTTTTGGCATAAGCTTCGCCTTCGTCCCGAAGCACGTCGTTTTCATCCGTGATCACGAGCGCCGGCGGCAGTCCCTTAAGGCTCTCAATCGTTGCGCGAAGCGGCGAGGCCGTAACATTCTTCCGGTCCTCTACGTTCGGAGCGTAGGCGTTCCAGAACCATTCCATGGCAGGCTTGGTGAGCCACGGCCCGTTCGCAAACTCCTGATACGAACCGTCGTCAAAATCCGCATCCGTGACCGGATAAAACAGCACCTGATATCGAAGAGCCGGACCATGTCGCTGCTTCGCGAGCAGCGTCACCGCTGCGGTCATATTGCCGCCCACACTGTCGCCCGCCACTGCCATCCGCGACGGATCAACGCCTAATTCCCGTCCATGTTTAGCGACATATTCGGTCGCTGCATAAGCCTGCTCGACAGGAACCGGATATTTCGCTTCAGGTGAGCGGTCGTATTCGACGAACACAACAGCGACGTGGGCGCCGTTCGCAATCTCACGAATCAGCCGGTCATGTGTGTCGGCATCGCCCAAGACCCAACCGCCTCCGTGAAAGTACATGACGACGGGCAGCGGCCCTCCGGCATGTTCCGGCTTGACGATTCGAACCTTCACCGATCCTGTTGGCCCTACAGGCAAAGTGCGGTTCTCGATCCTGGCCGGAAGCTTTGCCGTCGGCCTGGACTGCACCTCCGCCAACAGGTTGCGCGCATCTCCCGGCGCGAGGGTGTAGATCGGGGGCCCTGACTGCGCCGCGAGCGCGTCGATGAAGCCTTGTGTTGTCGGTTCCAGAACAGGCGCCGCCCCAACCGACGTAGCGAACGCTGCACTCGCCATTGCCAAACAGACAGTAACCCGCGGCGTGATCATTTTCATTTTTTCTCCTCGTTGAACTGAACTGCGCGCCATCAGCCGTTCAAATTAGTGACCGGCGTACCCCGGAGTCAGATTATTTTTGACAGATGAGACGCCATCAACACCTTGGGCCACAGCCTCTGCGAGGACGATCTGCTGGTCATCGGGAACCGTACCGGCAAGCGTGACAGCCCCCTTGCGCGCGAGTACAGACAGGTTCGATACGTCAAGACCTTGAGTGTGTGTCAGCGCTACGCGAACCTTTTTTGCCAGCGCGCGGTTTGCGGCGCGTTCAGCTTTGCGCTCGGGACTGGCGAATCCAGACTTCGATGCGTGATCTTCGACCGGTGGCGAATAAGTAGAAACAGAAGCATGGGCCGCGACGCCGAAAGCGACATAGCTGATGCACAAGACAGATGCGATCGTCCTCTTCATTACAGACTCCATTGGGTTGTTGTTGCGAGAATGGTGGTAGGGGCCACTTTCAGAAAGAACCATTTTTCGCGCTCAATCATAGTCAGCTTATGTGCCGGCTTATATGACTTTTCTGCTAAAACACTTTCAAGGCTCCCCACGACGTACAGGGCGGCGGGCGCCGCGCTTCTTAACCAATACCAAGGCATAGGGTTCAAGACCTCTTTGGTCATTGCAATACCAACTGAGGCACGGTTTCTCGCGTTATGGCGATTGTGTACATTTCCGTGAGCGAGATTCGACACTAGCGTTTCGATATCGGAGCGACCGGGCATTAACCCGATCTGTTACCGCAAACGGCGGACTCTGGATCGACAGTCCAGTGCAATCAATAGAGCAACGAGGAGTAGCCAGAATGTCCGAGCAATATTTAACGAGCGCCAGCGGTGCACCGGTGGCAGACAACCAGAACTCGATGACGGCCGGCAGCCGTGGACCCGTCGTATTGCAAGACGTCTGGTTGCTGGAGAAACTGGCGCATTTCGACCGCGAAGTCATCCCTGAGCGGCGCGTCCATGCAAAAGGATCGGGCGCGTTCGGCACCCTCACGGTGACACACGACATTTCCCGCTTCACGAAGGCAGAGGTATTCGCCGAACCCGGAAAGGAGACACCGGTTTTCATGCGTTTTTCGACGGTAGCAGGCGAACGCGGCGCAGCTGATGCGGAGCGCGACGTGCGAGGTTTCGCGATCAGGTTTTATACCGACGAGGGAAATTGGGACGTCGTCGGCAACAATACGCCTGTGTTCTTCATTCGCGATCCTTTGAAGTTTCCGGACTTCATCCACACACAGAAACGCGACCCTTATACAAATCTGCGCAACAACATCGCAGCCTGGGATTTCTGGTCGCGTCATCCGGAGTCGCTGCATCAGGTAACAATCCTGATGAGCGACCGGGGTATTCCGAAGAACTACCGGCAGATGCACGGCTTCGGCTCGCATACTTTCTCGTTCATCAACGCGGCAAGCGAGCGCTTCTACGTGAAGTTCCACTTCAGGTCGATGCAGGGGATCGAGAACTACACCGACGACGAAGCCGCCCAAGTGGTCGCCGAAGACCGCGAGAGCGCGCAGCGCGATCTCGTGACGAACATCGAAGAGAGGAACTTCCCGCGCTGGAAACTCCAGATTCAGGTCATGCCTGAAAACGAAACGGTCACCTGCCGGTATAACCCGTTCGACATCACGAAGGTCTGGCCGCACGCCGACTACCCGTTAATCGACGTGGGCATGATCGAGTTGAACCGTAATGCGCAAAACTACTTTGCCGATGTCGAACAGGCGGCATTCACACCGGCCAATGTCGTGCCGGGCATTGGCTTCTCACCGGACCGCCTCCTGCAAGGCAGACTTTTTTCCTATGGCGACACACAGCGCTATCGTCTCGGCGTCAATCACCACCAGATTCCTGTGAACGCTTCGCGAGCGGCGGCGCTGCACCCGTTCCATCGCGACGGTGTTATGCGCGTCGACGGCAATCTGGGAGACGAGGTGAACTACGAGCCGAACCGCTTCGGCGACTTCACGCAAGACCTGAGCGTCGCCGAGCCGCCGCTCGAGGCGGGTCCCGTCGATCGCTACGACCATCGGGAGGATACGGATTACTACAGTCAGCCGGCACGGCTGTTCCGCCTTTTCGATGAGGGCGAGCGGTCGCGCCTGTTCGGCAACATTGCTCGCGCCCTCCACGGCGTTCCGCAGCAGATCGTCGAGCGAACTCTCACGCATTTTGAACGCATCGATCCGGCATACGCTAGTGGCGTTCGCGCCGCCATTTCCAGGCGCGAATAGCAACTGAGCCGTCCATACGGTGATGAACGCGCAAGCCGGGCTCAGCGCCGTGCCGCGATTGTTCTTATCATGAATCGGAGAATTGAATGAATAAAGTCCAGCATTACGACTATCTGTTTCTCGGCGGCGGCAAGGGTGGCAAGTCGCTCGCCATGGATCTGGCCCGAGCGGGAAAGCGCGTCGCGGTGATCGAGCGAGGGATGATCGGTGGATCATGTATAAACGTGGCTTGCATTCCTAGCAAGACCCTCATCCAGATCGCGCGCAACCACCACGCACGAAGTCTGGTCGACAAGGAGCCCGTATCGAAGACGGACATGGCCCAAGTGAGCGCCAGTGTCAAAGCCGTTGTGGACGGAATGGTCGATCTGAATCGCCGTGCGTTTCAGGACTCGGGACTACACCTCGTAACAGGCACGGGGCGCTTCGTCGGTTTGCGCAAGATTCTGGTCCAGACCGCCGACGGCAGCGAACAGCTGTTCGAAGGCGAGCGCGTCTATATCAACACTGGCACGTTCGCTACGATCCCTGATGTTCCGGGCCTTCGTGAGCTTCAGCCCCTCACCCATGTCGAAGCACTGAGACTGCCGGAACTGCCCTCGCACCTGATCGTGCTCGGCGGTGGCTACATCGGACTGGAGATGGCGCAGGCCTTCAGACGCCTTGGCAGCGATGTCACGGTGATCAACGACGGGCCGCGCCTCGTGACGCGCGAAGACGAAGACGTCAGCGTGGAAATCCTGCGAGCCTTCCAAGACGACGGAATCAACGTGAATCTCGATGTACGGCCTGTCGAAGCTCACGGCCGAAGCGGTGACACCGTGCGCATCAGGCTCAGTGACGAAAGCATGGTGGAAGGAACTCATGTACTCGTCGCCGCCGGCAGGACGCCGGCTACCCACATCCTGGACCTGCATCTTGCAGGTGTGGAATGCGATGAACACGGTTTCATCAAGGTCGACGACCGGCTAGCCACGACGGCGGAACGAACGTGGGCCATTGGCGAAGTCGCCGGCACGCCGATGTTCACCCACGCGTCTTTTGACGACTATCGTGTTCTCAAAGCCGGCATCGAAGGACACTCGCGAAGCGTCAGGTCGCGCACGATTCCCTATGCACTATTCATCGACCCCGAGCTTGGGCGCATCGGCATGAACGAATCGCAGGCCAGGGCGCGCGGCCTGCCTCATCGAGTCGCAAAACTGCCGATGGCGGCCGTGCCGCGTGCCCGCACCAACCGTGCGACGCGCGGGTTCATGAAGGCACTTGTGGATCCGGATTCCGGGCAGATTCTCGGCTTCACCATGCTAGGCTCGGGCGCGGGAGAGGTCACCACGGCTGTCCAGATGGCAATGCTCGGCGGCTTGCCTTATACGGCTTTGCGTGATGCGATCATCGCTCACCCGCTGATGTCCGAGGGACTGAACCTTCTGTTTGCAACCCTAAAGTAAATCCCATGAGCCGTCCTTCAGACACGGATGACCCGACCGGCAAGTCATCGTCGCAGCTGAGCCCCGAATCGGACGTACACACCTCGCGCCGTCAACAGAAGTACCCGGTGCTGACCGAAGCGGAAATTGCCCGGATTTCGCGATTCGGCGAAGTTTGCCATTGGCCCGATGGCAGTCGTATCTTCAAGGTCGCCGATCCGGGCTTTGGGATGTACGTGGTGTTGTCCGGCAGGATCAAGGTGACCCGTCGCGATGCGTTCGACCGGCAACTCGTGATCAACGAACAGGGCGTCGGCCATTTCGTGTCGGAAGTCGGGCAGATCTCGAGCGGCCGCTGCCTCGTTGACGGCGACGCAGCGGGCGACGTACACGCTATTCATGTGCCGCCGGAACGGCTGCGCGCGCTTCTGATCGCGGAAGCGGAGCTCGGCGAGCGGATCTTGCGCGCGCTGATCCTGCGGCGAGTGGGACTGATCGAAGGCGGCAGCGGGCTCATCCTGGTGACCAGGGCCAACAACGCGAGGCTCAATTCCTTGCAGAGTTTCCTCGCACGCAACAACGTTCCGCACACGGTGGTGAGCACGGCCTCCGACGGTGACATGGCGAAGTACGTCGGCCAATGGGCCGCTGACGATTCAGACTATCCCCTGGTCCTGAGCCCGAACGGCATCATCTTGCGCGCGCCGAGCGAATCCGAACTAGCCGCCGCACTCGGCTGGCTCCCCGAGTTCGTTGCCGGCGAGGTGTTCGACGTCGCGGTGGTAGGCGCCGGCCCCGCAGGTCTCGCGACGGCAGTTTATGCCGCCTCCGAAGGACTGCGCGTCGCTGTCCTCGATCATCGCGCGCCGGGAGGGCAGGCTGGGGCCAGTGCCCGCATCGAGAATTTTTTCGGCTTCCCAACGGGAATTTCCGGGTACGCACTGACTGCTCGCGCCTTCGTTCAGGCCCAGAAGTTCGGTGCACGCATGGCAATACCCGCAGAAGTCGAGTCGCTCGACTGCGCGGCATCACCGCTCCGGCTGAGGCTTCGAGGCGGGGCCGAGATCAGCACGCGCACTGTGGTCATCGCATCTGGCGCGGCATACAGGAAGCCAGACATCCAGGGTTTGGAGCGATTCGAAGGCAAAGGCGCGTATTACTGGGTGTCGCCAGTGGAAGCCAAGGCATGCGCAGGCAAAGACATCCTTCTGATCGGAGCCGGCAATTCAGCGGGTCAGGCGGCCGTCTATCTCGCCTCGCACGCGCGACGCGTCAGCATGCTCGTTCGCGGACGAGACCTGAAGTCCAGCATGTCTCAATATCTGGTCGAGCACATCGCGTCTCTCGGCAATGTCGACGTTCAATACAATACGCAGATCACTGCGTTGCACGGGGCGGAGAACCTCGAGTCCGCGGAAATCGTACACGATGGGCAATGCGCGGTTTTCCCGACCGAGCATGTATTCCTGTTTATCGGCGCATCGCCCAACACCGCATGGCTGTCCGGATGCGGTGTGCTGGTGGAACGCAGCGGCTTCGTTCTTACCGGGCCGGCGGCCTCGGCGCACGCGGCTGAACACGAGACAAGCGTACCGGCCGTATTCTGCGCCGGCGACGTTCGATTCGGCTCAACCAAGCGCGTGGCGGCAGCGGTCGGCGATGGCGCCGCTGTTGTCTCACAGATCCATCAGCATCTGGGTCGGTTAAGCATGCAAGCCTAGGCATACACGCCTACGCGCCGCACTCTTTCCCTGTTTCAATATCGGCGCAAAAGCGTGCGCTACGTTTGGGCAGCGCACGCTTTTTTCTGGAGCGTCCATGAGCGCACGCACAGTAGGCTGATGTCAGAAGTCTTCGAGAACGATATTCCCCAAGGCCCCGTTGCTTTCGATCGGCGTGTGCGCCTTCTGCAGATTGTCCGCGCCGATCGTGCCCATATGCTGCCCAGGCGGGCGAACAGCAGTTCCCACGCTGTGATACAGGTGAGCGGCAACGCCGCCGCTTCGGCAGCGGAAACCGACATGTGCCGGTGGCCCGCGATACGCTCGTCGTCCAACCCATAGGTAAACAAGCGGCAGGGCGCTGTTGCTTGCCAAGACGGCGATGCGCATAGCGCAGACCGGATACATCGGCATAACGCGTCTCAGCTTGGATGAAGCGATTGCAGTCACCGTTGGTTTCGTCCGGAGGCGCGCGCAGCGCCTCGTTTTTCAACCTTAGCTCAGGGTGATGTCATGCAGGTCGATGGACACGACGAGCGGCTCGGGCAAGGACTTTCCGTCAGGCGTTCGAGGATAAATGCGCCGCTTCGTGGGAAACCGGATTCCGGAGACGGTCGCATAGTCGGTAACGTAGTGCGCACCAGGCGTGTTGCCCGCGATCTCGACGTCGTAGTCGAGACGGCGAACCAGGTTGTCGTGCCCCACGTAAATAGCCTGGGCCTTGCTGAACACTTCCAGTTCGTCCGGGTAATCGATGCGTATTTTATGCCACTCCTCGCCCTGTTCGCTCCACACGCCCTCTTCTTCGCACTCCACGCCATCCCATGCGAGGACAAACGGAGTGTTGAGGTAGGTCCACATCGCGCAGCCCGCGAAGAATGCAAGTTGCAGCGCTTCCCACGGTGTCTCAAGCGTGTGGCCGTCAAACGAGGCACGCGGATTGTCGTGAGCTGCCACAACGCCGCCGCTTGTGTCCCGAAGAGCGATACGGCCGCCGGTGAATTCGCTGCGCGCCGCAAGCGCTCCAAACGGCGCGTGCGACGCCCATTGGCGGTCCGTGGCCACCGTAACCGTCGTCCGATCCAATGTGCCGGCGTGGCCCTTCAGCCCCCACAGCGCCCCGCCCTGTACGAGATCGGCGCGGACCGTGTGAAACTTGCGCCACTGTTCGAGGCCACCATGTGCCTCGATGATGGATTGCGCAATGACGTTCATGCTTGAACTCCAGTTTTATCGACATTCATCAATAGCACCGCACGAAAACGCACATCAGCGCGCATCATGCGATCGTAGGCAGCCTGTGCCTGTTCGAGTGGAAAGGTTTCAATCAGCGGGCGAATGTTTTGTAATTGGGCGAAGGCGAGCGTTTGCTCGTTATCGGTCACCGTACCGGTCAATGCGCCCACCACGGTACGCCCGCCGAATACGAGGTCGACGGCATTAAGCGCAATCGACTCGCCGGGGACAGCGACCACCACCAGCCGGCCTCGTGGCGCCAACCCGCGGACGGTTTCGGCCATGCCGGCACCAGTCGGCGCGGTGCCGAGCACCACCTTGGCGCCACCGAGTTGCTTCAGGGCCGCAGCAACGTCCTCGACTTTCGCGTCGACGTAGCGATGCGCGCCAAGTTGCGACGCCAGTTCGGCCTTGTCAGCGCCCCGCGCGATAGCGACGGTGTAAAAACCCATCTTGCGTGCGAACTGCACAGCGAGATGTCCAAGGCCGCCGAGTCCGTGGATCGCCACTACGTCACCAGCTCTCGCACCGGCATTGCGCAGCGCATTGAAGGTGGTGAGCCCGGCACACAGCAACGGAGCAGCCTCGGCTGCGCTCAGGTCGTCGGGCACACGGACCAGACCGCGCGCTTCGGCGAGCATGATTTCCGCATATCCGCCGTCGGTGGTCATCCCGGTAATGACCGGGTTCTGGCAGTTCACGATGTCGCCTTGCCGGCACGACGGGCAGGTGCGATCTTCGCCGGCAAGAAAGCCAACACCGACCCGTTGGCCTATGTTCCAGCCCTCGACGCCTTCGCCCAATGCCTCGATGCGGCCGACCACTTCGTGACCGGGCACGCGAGGGCGGGCGCCTTCGGCTGCCTCGCGCTCGACCGTGGCGCTATCGGAATGGCACACGCCGCAGGCTTCGACACGGATTCGGACTTGGCCACGAGCCGGTTGCTGAATCGGCCGCTCAACGAGTTGCAACTGGCCGGGCGCTTTGACGACTACAGCTCGATACGTTGATGGGAAGGTCATGTCTTGTTCTTCACTCACAAATTGAAATCGGACAGGGACGGACACGCGCGATCAGGGGGCGGCCTGCTCGTCGGATCTAACGAATGCGGCGATATGACTGGCAGAAGCCTCCGGGTACTCAAGCTGCGGCCCGTGCCCCGTGCGGGGTAGCGTCACGAGGTGCAAGGTCGGAAGCTGACCATTAAGTGCATACCAGTTCTCAACCGGGAACACGATGTCATGATCCGCGCCGAGATGAAGGACCGGAACCGACGTGGATTTCAGGGCATGGAGCACCGCATCCGCGGGGAACACCGGGTTCTGTGGGCCATCGCCGAGTTGCTGCCCTGCCCACTCGAATGGCACTGCGGGACTAACATCGTCAGTGCGTTCGGCGAGTCGTCTCGCCGAGCGTTCTGCCGCAGCGCGGCTGGCCGGGTCTGCGGGCTCGAAGAACAGCGTGACGAAGTCTTCGAAGTCGTTCTCGCGCCTGGCCAGCGTGTAGAACAGCGGCTCGCCGGGCTCAACGAGCTGACCCGGCGGCGTGGTCGCGATCAGCACGGCATGGCTCACCAGTTCAGGCGCTTTAGCCAGTACGATCTGCGCGGCCATACCGCCGACCGACCATCCGCCCATCACCACTTTGCCCAGCTTCAGTCCGACTACAAGGTCGATCGCGTCTCTCGCGAGCGACGCCGGGCTGTAGGTTCGCTCGCCCGTTGACTGCCCGAGGCCGCTGTAGTCGAAAGTCACGACCTCGAAGCCTCGCGCGGCGAGACTATCCAGAAACAGCGGATCCCACGCGTCCATCGTGCCCCGAAAGCGGACGCACAGCACGAGCGGTATCCCACTGCCAAATCTGCGATAGGCAAGTCGCCGACCCTCTACTTCGACGAACTGAGTCCTCGCACTATTGCTGGGCGATACGTTAGCCATGAATGTATGAGTCCTTATACGAAGTGTGAAAAACAAAAACTGCCGGTGTTGATTGACGGCAATGCATCAGCGGCCCTGGCTACAGCCGTCTTCAAACGATCCGACCTGCGGCCTGTATTCGAACAGCGGGTAAGGCAACGAAATCACATGGCTGCCAGCGCTTTGTTGATCCATTGCGCAAGTTCTTCCGGATCGAAGGGCTTCTCAAGCACGCATAGCGCGCGGTAGACACCGGCTTCTTCACGACTGCGCACGGTCAGATGTCCGGTCACCAAGATGAAAGGCACCTCGCAAGCGTCGGCGCGTAACCGTGCAAGCAGTTCAACGCCGGTCATGCCGCTCATCTGTATGTCGCACACGACGCAATCGAACGGCGCTTCCCGCCCATGTGCCAGGAACAGTTCTGCCGATTCGTACGCGCGCGCTTGGCCTCCCATGGAACGGACGAGCGACTCCAACGACTGCCTGACGGACAGTTCATCGTCAACAATGCAAACAGTCATATCACGCACGGATTCTCTCGCCTGACGCCAAGCTCGCGGATCCGAGTCTTCAAGCGTCGCTCTGTCCGGCAGACTATCCGGAGAGCCCTGATAGCCACAACCATCCTCTGGTATCGCTGCACCGACCTGAGCTAGCATTCGCTGGCCCGCGGTCCGCCTCTGTCATGGCGCAGTTCCTGATAACATCTGCTCCCTAGCGGACGAAATGGATGGCAACGCCTGGATCGCCGCCGCGTGGATCATCCGATCCCAGTTCCAAGGCGTGTTCCTCCCACGCCTGCGCGGTTGATAGACCCGGTCGCCGCGTCCGATCGGCTCGCCCGTCAACGCACACGACGACCGCTTTCGCGCGGTCACGCAGCACCAGACCTGCTCGCCGATGTGCCCGCCGAGCGGATCGCTCCAACGAACACTGACCGTAGAGCTCGAAAGGACCTCGATCACACGAATCTGCGAGGCCACGCGCGCCGCCTTGTCTGGCGCGGCACCCTCCTGCACGGTGCCGACCCTTCTGCCCGGCCCGCGGAGCCAGGGGGTCGCGCCCTGGCATACAGCCGTCGCCCTCGATGGATCCAGCAGGCGCATTAGCGCGCTTTCGAACACATCCTGCCCGGCATGAGTTGCTTGTGTCATTTGCACCTCGTCTAGCGCTCGTGGGATTCCGGGTTTGACCCACTCAAACCGCGGTACGCGACTCAAGCTGCTGCGGCGTGATCGAGATTGCAGGATGCGCGCCATTCGCCCGCATCAGTGCCGGCATGCGGCAAACCGACGAGCGCATCTGTCTTGAACCGGCTCGTCGCCCACTCGATGAATACACGTAACGACATCGGCACATGCCGGCGCTGCGGGTAAACCGCGGCGATCGGTAGCGGCGCTGGCCGGGCGTCCGCAAGCACTTCGACAAGCTCGCCCGCTCGAAGAAGCCGGTCAACCAGCGGCAGTCCGACCTGCGCAAGCGCGAGGCCGCGCGTCGCACAGTCGACGACAGTCTGCACGTCACCAACCAGCGTGCGCTCAGGCAGCCTCAGGGTTTGAGTTCCCGTTTCACCGTGAAAACGTGGATGGCGGGCGCTGCCGGAACGTCTCGGCGAGTGATGCACGAAGTCATGCTTATGCAATTGCGCGACCTCGCGCGGCATGCCGTTTCTTCTCAGATAAGCGGGACTCGCCACGGTGACTGCCTGGTATGATCCCACTCGTCGACATTGAAGCGACGAATCACGAAGATGACCGATCACGATCGCACAATCGATACCCTGCTCGATAAGCCGTTCGCCTTCTCCCCCAACTTCAATACGCAGATCGAGTTGGGAGTGCAGACACCGAAAGTCCGTCAGAGAGGGCAGCAGCACCGAGCCCGCTTCCTGATCGACTTCGATGTAGAGGCGACCTCGCACGAAGCGGCTTGTGCCGCCCAAATGCTCCTCCATCTCGCGCATCTGGCCCAGAATGGTCAAACAGTGCTTGTAGTACTGCGATCCTTCGGCGGTCAGCGACATGGACCTCGTCGAGCGCTGCAGGAGCATCACGTCGAGCCGCGCCTCGAGTTGCCGGACGAGGGTGCTCGCAGACGCGGCCGAAATGCCGAGTGACTCCGCCGCGTCGGTGAAGCTCCCCGCCCGGACGACATGCGTAAATACCGACATCGCGTGTAGAACACGATCCATGCTTATCTCCGGGGTTGCGCGACTTCATCAATGTTGAAATGAAGTCTAGTTGAAGGCGGCATCCCGCTCTATCAGTCCGTGGTCGAACGCTCCCTATACCAAGGTTTGCTTTGCGACAACCGCTCACCGGGACTTTCGAGGTAAGTTTCGTCCCGCGAAAAGCGCACAGCGCGTCGGCGTTCCGGCAAGCGTCGGCAGCGAGAAGACGCCAAGCAGCACACGCCTGCCCTCGGGTATAGTTGTGGCTACTTCGAACAACAGCCAGAGGCTGCGGCCCGTGAGCCAACTCCTCTTTTTTCGGCCATCCGGCCTGCGCCCAGCGCCGGGTTTCAGCATGTGCACAATGCGCCCACTGTCGACGGACAATGTTCCCAATTCTGATCGCGCCGCATCTGTCGGTCCGGCAAAGGACAATCTTTTTCGATCAGCGCCGATTCCAATCCTGATCGAAGACTGGTCGCGCATCTATCGCGCCATCAAAGATTTGCAGGCGTCTGGCATTACCAGTATCGACAGCTATTTTGACGACCATCCCGAAGTCGTGTCACAACTGCGTGCGCTGCACTCGTTCGTCGACGCCAACGATGCAGTCGTCAGTCTCTTCGAAGCGCAATCGAAAGCGCAGTTCTTCGAGCGGGTGAAGGTGCTATTGCCCGCTGACCGGATCAGCAACAGTGCAGTGTTTCGCGCCATGTTCGAGAACAAACCAGCATGCCGGGGCGAACGCACCCTGGTCACGTTCACGGGACGCGCCGTACCAATTATCTGGCGCTGCTCGCTGCCCCAAGACGAGAATGGTTATCGGCGGCTCCATTTCTACGCATTCGACGTCACCGAGCAAAAGGAAAACAGCGACAGGTTGGAGGCCATGCGCGCCGAAATGGCGCGAGCATCCCGCATATCGCTGTTCGGCGAAGTGTCGGCCTCGATCCTGCACGAGATCAGCCAGCCGCTCTCGGCTGCCCGCGCGTCCGCCGATGCATCATTGCGCTGGCTCACGCGCGATACGCCAGACGTCAGAGAAGCCGTGACTGCGATCCGCGACACGGCGCGTTGGGCACGTGACGCAAGCGAGATTTGCCGCAAGATTCGCGGCTTTGTTGGCAAGGTGCCGGTGCAATTGGTCCAGTTTCCGGCCGTGGAATCGGTGAACGCCGCGCTGTTCCTGATATCGCCCGAGGCCAACGCAAAAGACATACGTGTCGTCAGCGAGGTCGATCCGCAGGTCCACGTGTTTGGTGACCGGGTCCAGATCCAGCAGGTGCTCGCGAACCTGCTATTGAACGGCATTCACGCAATCGATTCGGGGCCTTCCACCGCACGAATACTCACGGCTACCGTCAAACCCGAGGCAAAAGAAGTCGTTTTCGAAGTGCGCGATACGGGGCCAGGCATCGACCCAACACGAATCGATGCGCTGTTTCAGCCCTTCTTTACCACCAAGCCCGACGGCATGGGCATGGGTCTACCTGTAGCGCGCTCTATCGTCGAGGCTCACGGGGGGCGCATCTGGGCACGAAGCGAGCGTGGAGGGGGGACCTGCTTTAGCTTTACACTTCCGGCGACTTCCGATCCTTCGAGGCTAGCCGCGTAGCGCCCCCACGGCTTCGTGTGAGCGCCGCAACGGATAGCTTGGCCACCTCGTCAGCACCAGTTGCGCGACGACGGCGCAACCCGCCGCAAGCATCACGTACCACGCGCTCCCGAGCGGATTGCCGCTCCAGCGCGTCAGACTCGCTGCGACGAGCGGTGCCGTACCGCCAAAGAGCGCGACGCCGGTCGCATAAGCGAGAGAAAGGCCGGTTGCGCGATGATGTGCCCTGAACTTTTGAAGGATCAGCGTGATTGTCGGACCTCCGCCAAGCGCAGAAAGGCCGGCGATCAACGCGATCATGAGCATCGACACGGTTTCCGAATGATGCGAGACGGCTACAGCAAAGGCAGGATAAACGACGAGCGCGGTTAGAACCCGCGATGCAATGAGCACGGCGTTCATGCCAACGACGTCCGCTAGCGCACCGCCGACAATCGATGCTGCCAGCGTGACCGCTCCGGTGACGCCCGTCGTGACGAATGATGCGGTTGCAGAAGGTACAGGACCGCCCAGCCCGAAGCTCGTGACGTAGATCACGATATAAGTCGGCACTGTGCCGCCCAGGATCAACAGGATAGAGAGAATCAGTGGCACCCCGCAATCGCATGCACGTACCTTACCGGCGGTCGCTTGTTTGACAGATTCGACGCGCGCCGCAGACTCAACGATCGACCTCCGTAGAAACAGTTGGACAGGAACAAGAACCGCGCCTAGCGCGAACGGTAATCGCCAGCCCCAATCGGCAAGTGCCAAGGGAGATAGCGCAATGGAGAGCGAAAGCCCGCACAGGCCGGCGGTCAATAGGGCAATGCCTTGTCCTGCCATCTGATAGCTTCCGAAGAGGCCCCCTCTTCCCGTTGGACTGCGTTCGATCAACAGCGCACTCGACGACCCCATTTCTCCGCCGATAGCCACGCCCTGAAGCATGCGGAACACGAGTATTAGAAACGATGCCAATACGCCGATCACTTCGTACGTCGGTGTGATCGCAATGCCAACCGTGCCGAGTGTGATCAGCGAGCCGGTCAGCAGCATGGCGGGCTTGCGCCCGCGCGTATCGGCATAACGCCCGATGATTGCACCGCCGACGGGCCGCGATAGATAGCCAACAGCGAAAATGACGAGCGGCAGAAAGGCGCTGTTCACCGCTGTCCCAGGCGGGAAGTACGCACGCCCGATAAAAGAGGCGAGCGTCGTGTACATGAAGAAGTCGAAGAATTCGAACGCGTTTGCGGCCAGGAGAGCCGCTATCTGAATCAGGCTTAGGCCAATGCCGGCCGATGGAGACGAGGCCTTTCCGGCGCCTTCAAATCGCAGATGCCCGCTTTGCGGCTGAATATCCATATTCAGGCCTTCGATGAAATATCTATGTGACGGCTATCGTGCACGGGCATTTGCACACCGATCGCCGCGGACTTGCGAACCAGATCGGCAAGCGAAGCGGCCTTCATCTTACGCATCACGGAAGCACGATGCAGTTTGATGGTGATCACACTTAGCCCGAGGTATGACGCAGTCTGCTTGTTGAGAGCGCCGCTTATCACATACGAGAGCACCTCGCGCTCGCGACGCGTCAAAAGAGCGAACGATTGTTGAAGCTGGTTGTTTGCGTTCTTCTGCGTTCTACGTTTTGCGTCGAACGATAACGCCAAATTGACGGCATCGATCAATTCCTGGTCTGCGAAGGGCTTGACCAGAAAATCGACTGCGCCTCCCTTCATGGCCGTCCGGCACACTTGCACATCGGCGAAACCGCTCATGAACACGATCGGGATTAGCGGACGGCCTTCGGTCTGCTGCTGGAATACGAGGCCGCTCTCGCCACGCAGGCGGACGTCGAGCAGCAAGCAACTCTCGATATTCTCCCAACCCGCCGCCCTGAATTCAGCTGTACTGGCAAATGCGACGACGTGAAATCCCACCGAACGCAAGAGCGTGTCGAGCGCAGCCCGCATCGCTGGATCGTCGTCGACCACGTACACGATGGGAACGACATCTGCCTTGTTCTCCGTTTCTAGCATATCTTCCTCACCATGATCAGGGCTTGCGGACAAAATGTTTGACTACCTGGAGGTAGTCCATGTACTCGTAAAACGACCGCGTTCGAGCGGTTCGGCTCTATCCGAATTTGGGGAAACGCATCAATGCGACCATCAAGGAGTTGGGTTACCCCACAAAGAATGCTTTGAAGACCGGGCATCGTGAATACGAACAGCGTCATGATTTACTAACTGGTTATGTTCGTGCCACGCCGAGGTATTCGGCCGAACAGAAGCAGGCCGCCGTCGATCATTATCTAAGCCATGACCGTTGCGCTGCCGCAACCCTGAAGGCCTTGGGCTATCCGGTTCGCAGGCCGCTTGAAACCTGGATTAAAGAACTGTGTCGCGAAATCCGAAAACGCCTTGTCGGCAAAGTAGCTCGTATCGTTCCGAAATCGCTGACGGTCAAACAGGCCAGCAGTCATCGAATTGTGCGCCAGAGACGAAAGCGCGCCCGGGGTTGCCCAGAAAACAAGCGTGAGCGGGCCGATGCTGTACAACTTCAAGAATCAGCTACTCGGTCGAGAGGTTCCAGCGTCCATGAAACGCCAGAAGAATCCAGCACCGGACATTGGGCGTGCTGAACTGGAACGACAGGTGGAATTGCTTCGACCCGACATGCAATGGTTGCGGCTCGAGCGCGACATCCTCACGAAGGCGAACGGACCAGGAAAAAAAGGAATGGGTATCTACCCCCAACCTTGCACAAGTTCAAGGCCGAAGTCGCGAAAGGCATTGCGATTGATCTCCACCGCACCGTCGACCACGGCTTTTATACGCGACGATACGTTCGCCATGATTGCGGACGCACCATCCTGTTGATGAGGGATGTGTTCAGTGCGCGCTGTTTGGGTCGACGTCTTGCCCGGTATGCACGCAACCTTGATGCACGAACCGCCGATCACGCCTCGGTCAATCACTGCAGCCTTGCGGCCCTCCTGCGCTAGTTCCATAGCCAGAGTCTTTCCGCCCTTGCCACAGCCAAAAAATACATGCTCGAAGTGCTCGATCGTTGCCATCGCGAATTTCCCTTTTTCCGTCAATTGAAATCGCCCGGTAGGGCAGCACCTTGAAAGTGCGGAATAGTAGCCCCGCGTATTGCACGCCAAACCCTCGCTGGCGGCGCCTATGCTTGAGCGACCGCGCGCTCCAGATGACGATGAATCTGCGCAACAACGGCAGCACCATCGCCCACAGCCGCAGCAACTCGTTTGGTCGAGCCGGATCGGACATCTCCCGCGCAGAACACACCAGGCACACTTGTTTCGTGCTCTTGCGCCCCAGGTCTGGCGGCCTCACCTGTACGCACGAAGCCGTTCTCATCGACGACGACGCCGCAGCCGCCAAGCCACGCGGTGTTAGGAGAAGCACCCGTAAATAAGAACACGTGTTCTGCAAGTAAGGTTGATCGCTGAGTCCCGGTTAAGACCTCCACTTCGTTGATCGTCTTACCACCCCTAAGGGCGGTAATTTGACTGCCATGCATCACAACGACATTGTCCAAAGCGGCAATGCGATCGATTAGATACTGCGACATACTGGCTTTAAGGCTTTTTCCGCGTACTAGCATAGAGACTCGCCGCGCCCGCGACGCGAGGAACACGGCGGCCTGCCCCGCGGAATTCCCGCCGCCGACCAACAATACGTCTTGCCCTGCACAGAGCTTTGCCTCGACGGGCGAAGCCCAATAATACGTCCCTCTTCCCTCGAAGCGTTCCAGGCCCTGAATGTCCGGCTTGCGGTACGCAGCGCCCGAGGCGATAACAATAGTTCTCGAGCGGATGGTGACGGCGGAGGATAAGCGCAGCGTGAACGGCGTCGTGCCGCAATCAAGACTCTCCACCTGAGCAGGAATTGCTACGTCGGCTCCAAATTTTTGTGCCTGTACGTATGCGCGTCCGGTGAGCGCGTGTCCGGAAATCCCTGTCGGGAACCCAAAGAAATTTTCGATGCGAGCACTGGCGCCTGCCTGTCCTCCTGGAGCACTATGATCGAGCACTATGACTCGCAACCCTTCGGACGCGGCGTAGACGGCCGTCGCCAAACCCGCTGGACCAGCTCCAACGATTGCAACGTCATAAACATAAACCGGATCGAGATCAGGCAGCCACCCTAAAGCTTTGGCAAGATCCACTTCATCAGGCGCTCGTAAGATAGTGCCGTTTGGATGCAACACGAGCGGGTAGTCCGAGTCATCTCGTACCCACTTTGCTACGTAGCTGGCGGTCTCGTCATCCTCCGACGAGGCGCCGATGACCGCATGGGGAACGTTGTTACGGCGCAGGAAGCTTTGCAAAGCGTGGAGGCGAGCGTTATGTGGCTTGCTCACTATAACGATCCCATCGCCGCGCTCGATGAGAGCGACCCGTCGAAGGATGAGAGCCCGCATAATGCGCTCGCCCAACTCCGCTTCGGCGATTAGAAGCGCTCGGAGTTGCTCAGGGAGGATGTGAATTGCCGACACGGCGCCGACCGCATCACCGTCCACTATGCATCGTCCTCCAGATAGCTGCCCGACTTCCGCAACAAATTGTCCCGGACCATTTTCGCTAACGACGGCATGACGCCCGAACGCGTCGCGGCTAGTCACGCGAATCATCCCGCGCAATACTACGCACATCCCAAATCCTGGCGCACCGACTTCAAAAATCCGTTCCGATGTCCAGGAACGAACGGTGCCGTATTCACGCACTCGTGCTATCTCGCCATCGGTCAGCTGTGGATACTTCTGTTCATGACGGTCGGTAGCTGGCGCTAACCATGTCGAGTTGGTCATTTGCATTCCTGCGGTTACGTAAGCGATGGCAAAGATCCACGCTGATGATAGGACTATCCGTTGCGTCAACACCGAGCGCTGTTGTGCCGAACGCACGGGCAACACTTACGCAAAGCCGCATGACGTTATCGGCGGCTTACCCGAACTGCGTAGAAGCGAATGCCGAGATCACGCCGACGCGCGAATCATGCGGCGCCGGTTCGCCGGGACGAGTCTCATTCGGCGTCAGCGGTAAAGCACTTGGTCGCTTGTCAAAATACGGCGACCGCAGGGGCCGCGCAACCTGTCATCCCGCGGTAGACGCAGGCGCCGGTTCTGATCTACGCGATGTCCGGGATCGGAATCGCTTCAGCAGATACTGAGCGTTTGGACGCATAGTATTTCTTGCGCGGCATTTCGGGCTGGCAGCAGGATCCATTCGACGTAGCGATCATCCGCACAGCTCGCGGTCTGCCCTGCCCCCCTTCTTTTCGAGCGACGACTCCAAAAGCGGAGTACGAGTAAAGGAGGCGTCGCACGAAACAAAACTCATCCTCGCCCGGTCGATACTCTGACCGCCGTCCGACGCACAAGCCGCTATACAAGTCAACGTTTACATAAGCTAAAACCTGCCGCTGGTTGGTAATGGGTTAGTAGACAGGGCTGGAGTCGCAGTTGGTCAATGTCGACGGTACTGATGGCGTTGTACATCCGCATGGCCTGAGTTTCGACGACGCCGCACTTTTCATCGACGAACCTATTTTTTCCGTTTGTGTTGAGCTAACGAAATTTTCGACGCCCCAGCCAGTCCGGAACGCTCCCAATCGTCTCGATACAGGCCCCGGCTTATGGAACCTCTTCGGCGCGACCTACAGGCTCATCATCCGCGCCACACACGCTTTTTTCAACGACATTTATAATCACCTTTTCGGACATGACGGCTGGTGGAATTGATGTATCGAGTTGGCTACTTTTTGACGGAAGACTTCCAGGTCATGGCCATTGGAACCCAGACAGTGTTCGAAATCGCCAGCATCGTCGCGCGCGAGCCTCTTTATCATGTGACGAATTACTCACTCCAAGGGGGTGAAATTCGCTCGTCGCTTGGCGTCTCTGTCATGACAAAGCGGGCCGATTCGAACGCGACCGCGGACACATGGATGATCAGCGGCGTGGCCAATCCGACCGGCCGCACCACTTCCGCTGAAGAACTCAGGTTCATCAGCGATGCGTCAGCACGCTCGCGGCGCACAGCAGGCCTTTGCACAGGCGCGTTCGTTCTCGCCGAAGCGGGGCTTCTCGACGGCAAGCGCGCAACCACACATTGGGCGTTCGCAAACGCCTTGCAAGCCCGTTGGCCACTGATTCAGGTCGAAGCCGACCGCATCTTTATTGTCGATGGCAAAATATGGACGTCAGCCGGGTTGACGGCGGCGATGGACTTGGCCCTTGGCTTGGTAGAGAAGGATTTCGGTGCAGACTTCGCAATCTCGGTGGCGCGTGCGATGGTCATGCCTCATCGACGCTCAGGCGGACAGTCGCAGCACTCTGAAATGTTGGCCCTTGCACCGAAGTCGGATCGGATCCAGATGGCGCTTGAGCATGCACGCCTTAATTTATCCAAACCCCTGCGCGTCGACGATCTTGCTAAGGCGGCAAATCTCAGCAGCCGACAATTTACGCGTATTTTCCTTTCCGAAACCGGCGAATCTCCCGCTAGGGCAATAGAACGCTTGCGTCTCGAAGCGGCAAGAAACCTGATTGAGCGTGGCCGTCATTCGCTCGAAACAATCGCTCGGGAAACGGGATTTCGTGACAGGCGGCACCTGCGAGACGTTTTTACGCGGGCCTATCGGACGACTCCACAGTCGTTAAGGAGAGAGTCTCGCAATGTGACCGTTGATAAAAGTGAGTTCGACGAATAGTGCGTTGTGGAAGTATCGCCGCAGAGAGCGTGACTATCCGTGCCTTTCTTCATGAGGTCAGCTTACCAGGCGGAATTTCGATAGCGTCGAGCTCACCAGCAAGCTACCGCGAAGAATGTGCAACCCTGTCGTCCTCGACGATTTCTCCATGAATATGGTGCGTCGATGTGCCCGATGATTCACTTTGAATTCGAAGACGTCGAAGCGGCTGTAATAGCCGACCACGTCCTGAAACTGTTTCGGAACGATGGTCTTCCCCAAATCCGGTTCCGTGCAGGAGAGACCTTCGTCTTCGCAGTTGGGAAATACGAGCGCTAAACGTAGAGCAGTTAGTGAGAGAAGTAGCCGTACTCTCTGTATGTGCGAGAGTACGCCTTTCACGCAAATACTCTACTTCTCCCACTCAGCTTGAGCGGAGCGTTAGACTTAATCTCTGCAAGGCTCGACGATTTGTGAGGGGGCCAAACCACGAAGCTCCTCCGAGTCTGAACTCGTAGCATTTGAGGTTTCGCACGTCCGACCTTCGAGACGCCTTTTATGCACACCGATGCGAGTATCCGCAGAGCCCTATGCAATCTATGACGGCAGCGCGTGCGAGTTACTTCGCCATGCCTTTGCTTATGAGGCCAAGGTCATAGGCGGAACTTCCATAGCGTCGAGATTGCCAGCACGCTGCTTGGCAAAATCTGCACGGGTGTCGTCGTCATCGATTTCGCCGTGGAAATGCGCCGGACGGTGCGCGCGACGATTCACCTTGAATTCGAAAACGTCGAAGCGGTTGTAGTAACCAACGACATCTTGGAACTGCTTCGGGACGATGGTTTTCGCCAGATCCAACTCCGCATAAGCGATCCCTTCGTCTTCGCGGATTACCTCGCTGATCGGCTGACCATCCGGGCCGAGAATCATCGATACGCTCTTGGGCGATGTTTCAAGAAGATCGCGGACTTCCTTGTTCCCACGAGACACCATCTCGATTGCCCCGGGTGGCAGGAAGCCAGACGCGACCAGATTGAACAGCTTGCCCTCAAACGCGTGCGCGCCTGCGCGCAGGCGAATAGCTGCCTCAAGGTCGTATCCGCCTTCGCCGAGCGGATGGGTCGGCCAACGTGGGGAGAACGACGAGATGTGTACGTTTTCGCCTTGAGCGAGCAGAGCAAATCGGGCCAATGCATTCGTGTTTTCACCACACACCAGCGCGCCGATTCGGCCGATGCGAGTGTCGTTCACGCGCAGACCACTACCATCGCCCATCGCCCAAGCCAGCTTTTCCCAATACGTAGGCATCAGTTTGCGATGCACGTTAAGCACCGCCCCGTCATCTCCGATCAACACGTTCGTGTCGTACACGCAGCCAAAGCTGTTCCGCGTCGCTTCATTGATACCGATCGAAACAAACACATTGTATTTGCGAGCGGTATCACGCAGGCGCTGAATTTCCGGACCGTCGATCAGGACCGAACTGCTGACCATCTTTACGAAGAACTCGTGCGTTTGCACCGGTGCCCAAACGCCACACCACACCGGGAACGATGAAAGATACGCCTCGGGAAATGCAATCAGTTCTGCGCCGTTGTTAGCAGCTTCTTTAATCCAGTCGCAGGCCTTTTCGACGCACGCCTCAGCGTCAAAATAGACAGGTGCGATATGGCAAACGGCGGCTTTGTACTTCGGGTATTGCTTCATCAACATCTCCTTGGTATGGACTTGGACAGACTGCTCCTTGCGTCCGACACGTGGACACCCCGGCTAGGTGCAAATTAGTTTTCAAGGACGGTGTGCATTTCCGAAAAGCCACGTTGCTCTGCGGGACTAGACTTCAACAATGACACCGTAATGGCAACAAACAGCGACAGCGGTAACGAAAAGATTGAGGGATTGCGCAGCGGCATAAACCACCATTGGTTTTGGACATCACCCAATGCACGATGCAACACATCTACCTGAATCGTGGGCGAAAGCACGATCAGCAAGACGGCGGCGGCAGCGCCAGTCAACAGGCCGCACACTGCGCCGGCCGTCGTGAGTCGTCGCCAATACAAGGCAAGCATCAGAACCGGGAAATTGGCGGAAGCTGCAATCGAGTAGCTCAGCCCGACCATGAAGGCCACGTTCTGTCCTTCAAAGCGCAACGCGAGAATCACCGCGGCAGTGGCAACTACGATTGATGCAATACGGGCAACGCGCGGCTGCTTGCCACCCGCGGTCGACCGACGCGCCATAATTACGCCAGCCCAGATGTCATGTGCAAAAGTCGTTGCAGCCGTCAACGTCAGACCCGCCACGACAGCAAGCATTGTTGCGAAGGAGACCGCACAGATAAATCCAAAGAAGGCATCCCCGCCCAGGAGTTTCGCTAGCAAAGGAACAGCCATGTTTCCCGCTCCTCCGGCGCCGAGAATTGCCGCGCGCCCAATCAACGCCATCGAGCCAAATCCGAGCAAGAGAACGAATACGTGGAAGAAGCCGACGAGAAAAGTGGCGTACAAAGCTGAGCGTCGCGCGTCTTTTGCATTCCCAACCGTCAGGAACCGTGTAAGAATCTGAGGCATGCCCAACGCACCGAAGACCAGAGCAATTGCCAGCGAAAGCGTGTCCCATCGATCAAGCGAAGAAAGTATATGCGGTGCCACCACACTCGCATCGGCACTGCTTATCGCCGCTTTGAAAAGTCCGGAAGGGTGAAATCCAAACTTTGCGAGCAAGAGACCAGCAAGAACAATTGTTCCGCTGAAAAGAAGCACGGCCTTAATGATCTGCACCCAAGTTGTTCCGAGCATTCCGCCGAAGAACACGTAGCAGAGCATCACCACGCCGACCAATACAACCGCCGGCACGTATGACAACCCAAACATCAACTTGATCAACCCGCCAGCTGCGACCAATTGAGTAATCAGATAGAGAAGCACGATTGGCAGACTGGAAAGCGCAACGGCAACCCGCACGGGCTTCGACGAGAGTCTCCACGCGATCACGTCGGCAAGGGTGAACTTCCCCAATCGCTTGACCGGACCCGAAACGAGAAACAGGATTAGCGGCCAGCCTGCGAAAACGCCGATGCTATAAACAACACCATCAAAACCCTTAAGCGAAATCGCTCCAGTCATGCCCAACAACGCAGCAGCGCTTAGATATTCTCCAGCGAGCGCCAAACCGTTTTGCGCAGCGCCGACGCGACCTCCAGCAGTAAAAAACTCACTGGCCGACTTGCTTCGACGGGATGCTGACCAAGTTATAAAAACAGTCACAAGCAAAAAAGCGAAAAAGCATCCGACCGATATCGGGCTATTCATTGGCGAATGACTCATTCTTCCACCCCCGCGACATCTACGCGATAAAGCTGCGAGTCGCTCTTTTCCGCGCAAAGCACAAAGAGCGAGCTGAAAACGAGTGACATGGCAATAAGCCCTACAAACATCAGAATGCTAACCGGCACTTCGACGTGGGTTTGAACTGCCATGATTTCAGGATTAAAGCAGAATATTCCAAAAAATACTGCGACCAACATGAAAATACAGGCCGAAAAATATTTAGCTAGTGCGACTCTGCCTCGATTTACCTGAACACCATCTTCGAAGCCTCTCTCCAGAGCTGACTCATTTATCACACTATCCTCCAATGAATGGATCTTGCCGCGGCTTTAGGCACCATGCAGCCAATAAATTCATTATTGGCAAACCAAAAAAACCAGCCCACTCATTAGAGTTGAAATTATTTCGTCGCCTCGTTTAATTTATCTCACTTGCCAACAGCATATTTATTGACGGCGCCTTCGTCCCATGTGATACCGCTCCCAGGCGCACTGGTCGCAACAGCGAAACCTCCCTCAACTCGAAGGGGTTCGGCAAGGACGCCATCGGCTATACCGAAGTACTCCAGGTAGTGGGCGCATGGGGACAGGGCAAGGAGATGAGCGCTCGCTTCTTGATAAAAGTGATTGGAGATCGGCATGCCGTGCGCCTCACATAGGGCTGCCGCGTCTAGCCACCCGCTCACTCCGCCCACCTTCATCAGGTCGGGCATTGCTAGATCCGATGCACCGTGACGAATCATCGCTAGCACTCCTCGCGGTCCCCAACAGTTCTCGCCCAACTGCACCAATGTGCGTAGCTCCGAACGAATTTGAGAATGCCCGACGAGGTCGTCACATGCCACCGGCTCCTCGATCCAGGCCAAGCCCAGGTCATCCAAAGCGCGCGTTCGTCGCAGAGCCTCAGGAACGGACAAGGCCTGGTTGTAGTCAATCATCAGTTCGGCCTTATCGTCCAAGGCTTTCAACACGCCGTTCACCACCTCCAGGTCTTCACGAAGGGTCGGGTAACCAATTTTGATCTTGACTGCGAGAAACCCCGACGCGACGCTTTTCTCTGCAGCGGTTATCGCTCTCTGCAAACCGTCCATGCCAAAGCTTGCATAAGCCTTGATTGGCTTCGGCTCGCCGCCCAACAGCCTCGACAGCGGCAGCCCCGCGATGCGAGCGTGCGCATCCCACAATGCCATGTCGAGCCCAGCAAGAGCCATATCAAGCAGCCCTGGTGTGCCCAACAGTACAAACTTCCGACGCACGGAGTGCATCAGCTCGCGGGGACGAAGGAGCTGACCTTCCACAAGCTTCGCCACGTCTGAAGCGAGACGAGTTGCGGCCGGTAGTACCGTCGGGGAGTAGGTGAAGAAGTACGCGTGGCCTGTAACGCCGGCCTCCGTTTCTACGTCGACCAAAACGAGCGGTGCGCTTGCCATGACTCCGCTAGCGGTGCGCAGAGGAGGATCGAGCGGCACCAGAACGGGACGAAGACTGACCCGTGTGACAGTGGGATGCTGCTCTGACATCTGGTTTTTTGAATTCACCGGCGTCTCCTTGAAGTCATGTTTGATCTCAACATTTTCTTCCGGTACGCTCGCAATTGATCAAGTTAGGTAAATGAAATTATTTAGCCGGCGACTGTACGAAAATTCAAACGTGGGGTTTCCCCGCGACGCCGATGTGTTCACGTTTCGTATGCTGGTCACTGGAACACCATGAAACGCTTTGCCCGCATCCCACCGCTTCAATGCCTCGTCACCTTCGAGGCGCTTGCACGACTTCGCAATGGCTCGCTCGCCGCTTCTGAACTCTCGATCACACCTAGCGCCGTCAGTCATCGCATTCGGCAACTCGAAGAGTTGTTGGGAGTGAGCATGTTCACGCGAACGCAGAACGAACTGAACCTTTCTTCGGCGGGGCTCGAGTATCTCCCGGTGGTTCGCGAGTGCCTCGAATCGCTAAGTCAGTACCCGACTCGCGGCCTGCTTGACGAGGAGCGAACGATGTTACGGATTTCGTCTCCTCCGACGTTCGCTCGACAGATAATTGTCCCAAGGCTTCCGACGTTCCAGGAACAGCATCCGGATATCGAAGTCGTTCTGCAACTCTCCGTTCCCTTTGTCGGATTGAAGGCGGATGACGCGGATGTTGAGATTCGTTTCGGCAGCGGAGAATATCCCGGCCTTACAGTTGAGACGGTCTTGGACGAGCCAGTCACACCAATCTGCAGCCCTGCTTACTTAGAAAAGGCTGGGCCGTTTCTTGCTCCGTCGGACATTGCGAAGGCCAATTTGCTCCGTTGTCCCATAGAGCCATGGCGGCCGTGGTTCAAAGCTGCCGATTTGGATCTTGCCGAACCTAGGAACGGCCCCCAATACGTAGACTTAGGTCTCCTCGTTGAGGCCGCGATAAGCGGACACGGTCTCGCTCTTGCCCGTCGCAACATGATAAAAACGTGGCTAAACGCGGGGATGCTAATAACGCTCTTCCCAACGACAGCTAAAGGTCTGCATGCCTACTACGCCACATGGTCGAGTGTCTCGCCTCAGTATGTCCACGTCGAAAACTTCGTGAAGTGGTTGAAGGCCGACCTGGCAAGAGAAAAAGCCGATTGATTTTTCTCGCGTCGAAGCGACATCCGGCAATGATGGCAAGAAGCTCGGGCCTGAGCTGCCGAGAACCGCCGCGGACCGAGATGTACTCATCTCCTTTAGCTTACCGGCAGCACCCACGGGCATCGACCGGTCATTTCTGAAGCACCACATCTGTTGGCGCCCAAAATTGGCGGGAGTGGACGAAATCTGGGGGAGGCAACTCTGGTCTAAACTGCAGCAGTTGACCTACCTTGGAGACAGCCATGGAATTGCAGTGGAAAATCCTTCTGCAACGGGGAGAACGGACCAGCCGGTCCCGATTTGTTCGGTTAAGCGACCAGTGAATGGTGCTACCCCAGTGGATTTTAGGTTGTCCCTCGCCGAAGCTCGTCAACTACCGGCTACGCTGCAACAACTCGTGACGCACGACCAGATTAATGCCTACGACAAGCTTCGTCGGAACTGTCGAGAATGTGGCCGATATCGGCGCATCAGAGATTGGCGTCCCCGCTGCTTTTCGACGGCACTTGGCAGAGTGCAGGTTAAAGTGCCGCGAGTCGTATCCTGCTTGTGCACGCCTGAGCCGTACAATGACAACGGGGACTCTATCAGCCTGCCCCTTGGGTATTAATTCTGGTTACCGCTTGCCAAGGAAGGCTCGGCGGCCCGGAAGAGCCACGTAACCGAAAATAACGCATCTCAGCAGTCGCGGCGCTGACGATAGCCGCTAGGCTGTTGCAACGGAAGTGGGACACCAGCTTGCCGAAAGAGCTGTATGCGCAAGATTCTCGGAAAGTTGTGGAGGTTCCAGTCTACCGGTTCGCGTCCCGGCTATTTTCGGGCAAATCCGCTGCAGGAGTTGAATCACGCCTATACCTGGAAGCATAAGCGTTCCGTGTGCGCTACAGCCCCGCGATTGTTCTCAAAACCGGGGGTCGAAGGCCCTGATTTTTTGCCGATTACACAGCGCACAGTAGAAGCGTTCCGCGCCACGTCCGGCAAGGGTTTGACGGGATTCTGCCCCTACCCAGAACGCATTTACGCGAGGTCACGGAACGCTTTCATTTGGTGCGAACACACGTCCGTAAGCCACCACATGAGGCAACATCGACCGTCACCGACTTCGTCAGATTCCGTCGATTCTCCACGCCGTCCCGTCAGCCTCTTACTTCCGCCCGGGCAGCGAGGCGCCACGACTGACTCTATTCTCTCGGATCACCTCGACCGTCTATATTTCACTCCGACCGACTTTATTTCTTCCGATCACGAGTCAGTCCCAAGCGAGTCCACATGGTGGAAAACCCGTGACTGACTTTATTCTCGCATGACGGACTTTATTATTTCGGATC
>NZ_JARESX010000063.1:0-42801 GCF_046026435.1 Paraburkholderia sp. RL17-381-BIF-C
TGCCACCGAATTTGCCGCCGTCGCTTTCGCGCCGCCGCCGACTGCGACCGTACTGGCTCCAATCGCCTGGGCATTGGTCCCCAGTGCGGTGGCGTAGGAAGTGCCGCCGGCACCGCTGGCCGTTGACGAGGCGCCCAACGCGATGTCGCCAAGGATCACAGCCGATGCCGCGTTGCCTGCCGCGAATGTGTAATCAGCCACAGCCTTCGCCGACGAGCCAACGGCAATTGCACTTGTCCCCGCGCCCATGGCGGAGCTACCTACGGTAACCGAATTGTTTCCGCTGGCCGTCGATGCCTGGCCAATCGCGGTCGATCCGCTACCTGAGCCGATAGCCGCCTGGCCTATAGCAATGGCCGAAGTGTTTTGCGCTTGCGCGTTATTGCCGACCGCCACGGAATTTCCGCCAGTCGCCTTCGATTGTGTGCCGATTGCCGAAGAATTTGCGCCCGACGCAGTGCTGAGCGTGCCAAGCGCCGCTGCATAGCTTCCCGAACCTTGTGAACTTGCACCCAACGCGATCGAGCGGTCGCCGCTCGCGGTCGCGTTCACGCCCAAAGCACTCGATGCTCCGCCACTTGCTCTCGACAACGTACCGACGGCCGTCGAGTACATGCCAGATGCCGTTGAAGATGCGCCGACCGCCGTTGAAGAACCTGAAGCATCGATTCCTCCCGGATTGGCGGCGTAAGCAAGGTTGCCGATCGCCGTTGTGTAGTTGTCGCTTGCCTGGGCACCCGTTCCCATGGCAATCGTACCGCTGCCACTGGAAGTTGCGGCGGAGCCGATCGCAATCGCATTTCCACCCGTTGCCGACGAGTCGGTTCCAGTCGAGTTCGTATGGAAGTACTTGATGCCACCACCGTTGTTGATGTTGGTGATGGTGTTGCTCAGGTTGTTCACGTTGTTACTAACCGTGTTCACCTTCGCGTCTTCCGACTGCAACTGGCTTACGTTCACCGCATCCGTCGCGTTCAGACCTGCTGCCACATTCGTGATGCGGCGCTCCTTGCCCGCCGCGCCAACCGACACTTCACCGCCGAGCGCCGTGGCCGCCGAGATCGCCGTGCCGCCGACCGGCGTGAAGCCTGCCGTCGTCAGTGTCGTCGAATTCGCCACCGAGTTCGAGCCCAGTGCCACCGAGTTCGCAGTCGTCGCCTGTGAGCTATCGCCGAGCGCTGAAGACCATGCGCCAATCGCTTTTGCAGCCGAACCGAACGCGACAGAATCTCCGCCCGCAGCTGTAGCAACAGCTCCGACTGCGACATCAAAATAGCCGGCTTTCGCAGAAGAGCCGACAGCCGTTGCCCATGTATTCGTGCCGCTCGCACCGGAGCCGATTATCGTGCTGTCATTGCCGGCTGCCGCAGCCCCGCCCCCAATGACGACGGCATGCAGTCCCGTTGACGTTGCCCCTGTACCAATCGCAATCGACAGTTGATTTGTCGCCGTAGCGTTGTTGCCGATTGCGATACTTGCGTTATAGCTATCGGCGCTCGACGATACTGCACCGGTGCCATACGCAAGGTCTTGGCTCTGGCTTACCGTACCGCCGTCGAGCGCGCCCGCGTGCGCATCCATCGATGCCACGCTGCCGGCTCCAGCCGCCATGAGTGCCACCATAAGTGTTCTGGAAGAAGGACTCTTCTTCCCACGGCTCTTTGCTACTTCAGGTGCCGCGACGTAGGTACCGGTGGTCTCATTCCAGACTGTTTTGTATGATTTATTCACAATTTCGCCTATTTAATTTGCGGTGACATACTCAGCATTGCGTTGTCGCCTCTGAGGGTTGCTCGGACATCGACCAACAGCGGAAACGGTCTAAATTTCATCCGACCACCTCAATAAACCTTGAAGCAAGGTCGCAAATATAGGCACCGCCGAATAGGCGTTGAATAGGACACCTCCTAAACAACAGCGAATTTTTAAGACTTTCCGAATCTTCTCTAGGCGCTCTTAGCAGCGGATCACCTTCAGCAGCGGGAATTCCCACCACACAAGACTTTCGCGCTCGCGATCTTGCATATTTATCAATAGCCGCAGACTAGCTAGATGGACTTCATCGTGAACGAAGAAATTAGGATTTCTCCTACAATCAAACCTCAACAAAAATACTAGAATTTTTACAATCGCTTGGTCCGTCGCGCACTCCGCGCCTTTATTTTCTAAAGACCGCGAAAGCAATTTGCTTAATCAGCGGATATCTTCGCAAAAGCGCATTTATCGTTCCAACGCCAATTAATATTGATAATGTTATCTATTATGAAATCCCGCTCCTATCTCGCGCTAACTCTCCTAACACTATGCTTTACCGCACCCCGCGCATTCGCTGCCGATAACGACGAAGCGACCTTGAAGGCAATGGAGCAAACCTGGATCCAAGCAATCCTAACCACCAACCGCGCCACGATGGACAAGCTTCTTGACGATTCATTTGTGGAAACTTCTCCTAACGGCCAGCGCCGCAGCAAATCCGATGTGCTGCTCGCGCCGCCACCGCCGCAGGGGTCATCGCAAGTCTTGATGGATGTGGACGTGCATGTGAACGGCGACATGGCCATCGTCATCGGCACCAATCATTTCAAGCCGGGCCCTAGCGTTCAGCCGGTGGACTATTCGTTTACCGATGTCTTCGTGCGCAGAGTCGATGGCTGGCGTGTCGTGTCATCGCAAATGACTCGTCGATGAGTCAAACGCGGCGGCCTGAGCGCCGCCGCAAAGCCGATGCGCTTGTAGGTGGCGATCCAAGGTGATCTGGCAAACCAACCTAAGAGACCTAGAGTCGCCCATTCAGCGGATATAGATCATGAAACACCGACCTTCCTGGCTGTCCTCAGCCTATCATTCGCGGCGACCGCGCGACGCTCGACCAACTGCTCGACGATTCGTTCGTCGAGACGATGGCTAACGGTGCGCGTCGTACGAAGGCCGACGTCCTGCTCGCGCCGATGTTTCTGCCTAGGTCCGCGCAAAACGCTCGGCGAACTGAAGGTGCGAGTCTTTGGAAATGTCGCGATGGTTTCCGGAGTCAGCCACTACACACCGAGCGCCGGCATGAAAACAACCGCTAATGCTTTCACCAATCTGTATGTGCGACGCGGAGATGCATGGCGTGTGGCGTCGTCAACTACGACGCGCTGAGATAGCGCATAGGCGTTCAATAGCGCTGAGCCAAGGACCTAACAGGCGCGACCGGTCGCGCCTCTTTTCATTTATAGAGCTAATCGACAGTCAATCTCAGTGCGCCGTCACATCGGTTTTACTCTCCGCCGATCTGCGCGTCGCTGCCACGCCCCGTCCAACGATCGGCTTGTCTTTTTTCGGTTTCTGCCCCGCCTCCGCCAGCAACTTCGCCGCTGCACCCGCCGTAATCCGCCGATGCGCGACACCCTTCGCATCGAGCGCAATCACTTGATACAACTCGCGGTCGCCTTCCACTTCCCGCTCGTATTCCTCGCACGTTTCAACCAGCAGTTCGAGCAGCACTTGCCGGCTGCGTCGTTCGTGGTGGGTCAATGCAGGATTCCTATATATCGAGGTCGCAAGCGTGGCCAAGCGGTTAAGTTGAGTCAACTGCCGGTCGCAGGAACCGAATGCCGACAACGCGAGCTTTTCGTATTGCAGGGCATCGACTGGTGGGCGTGAGGCGGGTTGATTTTTGATGGACTTGCTCATGGTGCGATCTCCTGAAACTTAACTGGATCGCCCGACACTCGCTTGCAAGGAGGGTGAGCGGGCACGTAGCGAAGTTGACAGACCGGGCTTGAAACAATCCGGCGAGCCTTGCGGCTCCTCCACCACAGCCCGCCCATAGAAAATATAGACGTGCAGAGATAGACGCACGACCCGCCTGGACGGGTGTGCGGTTTCAAGCGCGAGCTGTCAAACTCGACCATCGGTTGGTGCCAATGGTGCGGAAATTATAAATCAGCCCACACGCGCATTGGTCGTCCCAATATAGCCTCACAACTGCGCTATCCGTTCAGCCTAAGACAATGCGTCGCACATCGAAACCAACAATAAAAAAAGGCGGTTTGCCGAACCCAGCAAACCGCCCTTCCACAATTCCGCGCCTGCAACCTGAGCAACGCAGCGAACGCTCGCCCACGCGTTAAAACGGCTTGATCACCACCAACGCCACCGCCGCCAGCATCCCTAGCACCGGCAACTCGTTGAACATCCGATACCACTTATCCGACCGACGATTCTCACCTCGCTCGAACGTCCTCAGCAACACACCGCAATACGCGTGATAACCGATCAGCAGCACCACCACACCGACCTTCGCGTGAATCCAACCCTGCCCGCTGCCGATACCAATCACGAGCCACAGCCACAGTCCGCACGCGAGCGCCGGCACCGCGATAAACGTCATGAAGCGAAACAGCTTGCGCGCCATCGTCAACAGACGCGCCGTGGCCGCGGGTTCCGTTTCCATTGCCAGATTGACGAAGATGCGCGGCAGATAGAACAGGCCGGCGAACCACGAAGCAACCAGGACGATATGAAACGTTTTGACCCAAAGCATCGACGATCCTTGTGCAGCGTAGTGGCGTGAAGAGAAGCGCGCACATCAGCGCGATTCTACGAAAGACGAACCGGCGAAGCCGCCCTTATTGACGGCCTTCGCCGTGCCCGAGCACGACGTACTTCATCGACGTCAGCCCTTCGAGTCCAACCGGACCGCGCGCATGCAGCTTGTCGTTCGAGATGCCGATCTCCGCGCCCAGGCCGAATTCGAAGCCATCGGCAAAACGCGTCGACGCGTTGACCATCACGCTCGCCGAGTCCACTTCGCGCAGGAAGCGCATCGCGCGATCGTGGTCTTCGGTGACGATCGCGTCGGTGTGCTGCGAGCTGTACTCGTTGATGTGCTCGATTGCCGCATCGAGATCGTCCACCACCTTGATCGCCAGCACCGGCGCGAGATATTCGGTGCGCCAGTCTTCTTCGGTCGCATCGACAAGCGGGCCCACGCCCGCATCCGCCAGCACGGCGCGCGCCGCGGCGTCCACCCGCAGTTCGACTTCCTTGTCGCGATACAGCTTGCCCAAAGGCGGCAGCACTTGAGCCGCGATACCACGCGCGACCAGCAGCGTTTCCATCGTATTGCAGGTGCCGTAGCGGTGCGTCTTGGCGTTGTCGCAAACGGTCAGCGCCTTGGTCAGATCCGCGCGATCGTCCACGTACACGTGGCAGATGCCGTCGAGATGCTTGATCATCGGCACGCGCGCTTCGTTCATCAGGCGCTCGATCAGGCTCTTGCCGCCGCGCGGCACGATCACGTCGACGTACTCCGTCATGGTGATCAGCTTGCCGACCGCCGCGCGGTCCGACGTGGCGACCACTTGCACGGCGTCCTGCGGCAATCCGGCGGCTTCGAGACCTTCGCCGATCAGCTTTGCCAGCGCCGTATTGCATTCGAGCGCTTCCGAACCGCCGCGCAGAATCGTGGCGTTGCCCGACTTGAGGCAGAGCGCCGCGGCGTCGATCGTCACGTTCGGACGCGATTCGTAGATGATGCCGATCACGCCGAGCGGCACGCGCATCTGACCGACCTGAATGCCGCTCGGCCGGTACTTCAGATTGCTGATCTCGCCGATCGGATCGGCCAGCGCGGCGACTTGCCGCAGACCTTCCACCATCGTCTTCAGCGCTTTGTCCGACAGCGTCAAACGGTCGATGAACGCGGCGTCGTGGCCTTTCTCGCGAGCCTTGGCCACGTCGCGCGCATTCGCTTCTTTCAGCGAGGCGGCATCACGCTCGATCGCCTCGGCGACGGCTGCGAGCGCGGCGTTCTTCGCCGCCGTCGACGCCCGCGCCATCGCCCGCGATGCTTGGCGGGCGCGACGGCCGAGGTCGGTCATGTACTGGTCGATATCCATGGAAATTCTCGTGGTGCCGCGCACATCGAGGTGCGGCGGACGGACAGAATGAGCGAATGATTCAACGATTGTAAGTCGAGCGAAGGCGCTTTGCTTGCCGCCGGGCGGGTTGTTCTTCACCCCGGCGCACGAGGAACGCAGCAGGCTTGCCGGTTCACTCGCACTTCAGGAACGCATCACGATGCATTCAAGGGCGATTCGAGAGCGACCCAAGAGCGCCCCATAAGCGACTCAAAAGCGCCCTCACAGCTTGCCGGCTGGCCTGGCGTTGCCGTTCAGGCCGGCCTTCGTACCGGTGCAGCAGATCCGGGCCGAGGTCGTGGCGGTGGCACGGGCGACGTTTTCGGCGAAGCCACCGTCATGGCCAATTCGAACAGGCCATCCCACGGATCAGGCGGCGGATCGTTGCGATGATTGCCCGGCGTGCCGCCCGACAAACCTTTGACCTGCCGATCCAGCCGCGCCGCCAGCGCAAGCGCCTTTTCCAGCGTGCCTTCGCTGACCCGCGACAAGGCCGGCCCAATCAACCGTTCGCGCGGACCCCATACGCGGTTCTCGCGCACCAGCATCGCAAGCGGCTTGCCGGCCGCGACGCCGCGTTTGATGCGCAGCAGCGTGCGGATTTCTTCCACCACGGCCCACAGCACCAGCACCGCGGCCTCGCCTTCGCCGCGCAAACCGTCGAGCATGCGCGACAGGCGGCCGACGTCGCCGGCCAGCATCGCTTCGTTTAACTTGAAAACGTCATAACGGGCGACGTTGAGCACGGCGTCCTGAACCTGCTCGAAGCTCAGCGACCCGGACGGATACAGCAGCCCGAGTTTCTGGATTTCCTGATGCGCGGCAAGCAGATTGCCCTCCACACGCTCGGCGATAAAGGCCAGCGCGCGCCGCCCTTCTTCACCGGCAGCCACGCGTTGGCCCTGAGCCGCGAGCCGCTGGCCGACCCAATTCGGCAATTGCGCACGCTCGACCGGATCGATTTTCAGCGCGACGCCCGCGTCGGACAACGCCGTGAACCATGCGGACTTCTGCGTGGCCGCATCGAGCCGCGGCAGCGTGATCATGGTGAGCACGTCGTCGTTCACGGCGGCGGCCAGCGCTTTCAGCGCGTCCGCGCCTTCCTTGCCTGGCTTGCCAGACGGAATGCGCAACTCGACCAGTTGACGGTCGCCGAACAGCGACATCGACTGGCTCGCGCCCAGCAGCGAACTCCAGTCGAACCCGCGCTCCACGGTGAACACCGAGCGATCGGTGAAGCCGGCCGCGCGTGCGGTGGCGCGAATCCGGTCGCACGCTTCCTGCGCGAGCAGGTGCTCGTCGCCGTACACGACGTACAGTCCGGCGAGTCCCTTGGCGAGATGCGCTTCGAGCGCGTCAAGTCGCAGTTGCATGGCTACCGATCGGCGAGGTTGAACAGGTGCGGCACATTGAACGAAACAAACAACGCGGCACGACGCTCACAGCGGCGGCGGCGGCAACGGCGCGCGCGGCGCAATCGACGGCACTTCTTGGCCCGGCGCCGGGTGCATCGTGCGAACGACAGACAGACGTCGCGTGAGCTGGTCGATCGCGTCGTTTTCCATATCGGCGAAGAGAATTTCGCTTTCGGCGGCTTTCGCTTGCGAATATTGATCGCTATAGGTCATCGCGCGGTTCAGCGCGATCACGCTCGGCGGAATCAGCAGCGTGCCGTCCTTGGCCGTTAGCGAATAGGTCATCGAAAGATTCAGTGCGTACTCTTCGACCGCGCCCAGCGAGTTCAGCGTCAGCGTGCTGGTGCCACGGCCTTCGGTGATCTGCAAGGTGGCGTCGGCATTCGCGACCGACGTGACCACGACCGTGTCGCTGCCGCCTTGCACGATACGCGTCAAGCGCGCGGCCGCCGATGGAGAACCGCCGGCGATAAAGAGGCGTTTGAATGCGTAGTCCTGCTGGCCGCGCAGCTGGAAGCCGCAGGCGGACAACATCAGCACGCTGCAAGCCAGCGTCAAAAACGATCTGCGAGTCACATTGGCTCCTGGTTCGCAGTAGATTCCGCAGCGCGGACAAGCGCCGCCGCGCGCGGCGGCGTCCTGCCTGCTGTCATGTCTTCGTTGATCCTCACACGACCACGTTCACGAGACGACCCGGCACCACGATGATCTTCTTGGGCGCCTTGCCTTCGCTGAACTTGGCGACCATCTCGTGAGCGGCCGCGAGCTGTTCGATCGCTTCACGCGAGGCGGCTTTGGCCACCGTGATCGCGCCGCGCACCTTGCCGTTCACCTGCAGCACGAGTTCGATCTCGGACTGCTCCAGCGCCTTCTCGTCGACCTTCGGCCACGGCGCGTCGAGCAGCGAGCCGAGTTCGTCGGCGTAACCGAGTTCCTGCCACAACTGGAACGTGAGGTGCGGCACGACCGGATACAGCACGCGCAGCATCACGCTGCAGGTTTCGCGCAGCACGGCCGGCCGGGCGCCCTTCGCGCTGTCGAGCGCGTTGAGCATCTTCATCGCGGCCGACACCACCGTGTTGTATTGCAGACGCTGATAGTCGAAGTCGGCCTGCTTCAGCACGCTGTAAATCTCGCGGCGCAAGGTTTTTTCGACGTCGCTCAGTTGCGCGGCGTCGAACGTGCCGCCCTGGCGCAACGCGGCTTCGTTCGTCTGACTGAAACTCCACACACGGCGCAGGAAGCGGCTCGCGCCTTCCACGCCCGAACCGGACCATTCGAGCGACTGCTCGGGCGGTGCGGCGAACATGACGAACAGACGCGCGGTGTCCGCGCCGTGCTGATCGATCAGCAATTGCGGATCGACGCCGTTGTTCTTCGACTTCGACATTTTCTCGACGCCGCCGAGCACCACCGGCTGGCCGTCCGCGTTGAGGATCGCGCCGACCGGGCGGCCCTTGTCGTCGAACGAGACGGTCACGTCGGCCGGGTTGTACCAGGTTTTCTTGCCCGCTTCGTTTTCACGATAGTAGGTTTCGTTGAGCACCATGCCCTGCGTCAACAGATTCTTGGCCGGCTCGCCGAACTTGATCAGACCGAGGTCGCGCATCACCTTCGCCCAGAAGCGCGAGTACAACAGGTGAAGAATCGCGTGCTCGATGCCGCCGATGTACTGATCCATCGGCGCCCAATAATCGGTGCGCTCGTCGACCATGGTCTTCGCACCCGGCGACGCATAGCGGTAGAAGTACCACGACGAATCGACGAAGGTGTCCATCGTGTCGGTTTCGCGTTTGGCCGCGCCGCCGCAGGTCGGGCAGGTGCAGTTCACGAACGCTTCGGACTTGGCGAGCGGGTTGCCCGTGCCGTCCGGCACGAGGTCTTCGGGCAGCACTACCGGCAGATCTTTTTCAGGCACCGGCACGTCGCCGCACGTGGGGCAGTGAATGATCGGAATCGGCGTGCCCCAGTAGCGCTGGCGCGACACGCCCCAGTCACGCAGACGCCACGTGATCTGCTTGTCGCCGAGGCCGAGTTCCTTCAGGTCGGCGGCGATGCGGTCGACTGCCTGTTCGTAGTTAAGGCCGTCGTACTTGCCGCTGTTGATCAGCGTGCCGGTCTTCTCGCCGTACCATTCCTGCCAGGCATCGGTCGAGTATTCCTTGCCTTCAACCGCGACTACCTGCTTGATCGGCAGACCGTATTTCTTCACGAACGCAAAGTCGCGCTCGTCGTGCGCCGGCACGCCCATCACCGCGCCTTCGCCGTAGCTCATCAGCACGTAGTTGCCGATCCACACTTCGACCTGCTCCTGCGTCAGCGGATGCGTGACGGTGAAGCCGGTGGCCATGCCCTTCTTTTCCATGGTCGCGACGTCGGCTTCAGCCACGCCGCCGCGCTTGCATTCCTCGATGAAGGCCTGCAGTTCTGGCTTGTCTTGCGCAAGGCGCGTGGCGAGCGGATGCTCGGCGGCGACCGCGCAGAAGGTGACGCCCATGATCGTGTCGGCGCGCGTGGTGAAAACGCGCAGCAGCTTCTGTTCACCGTCGATCTCGTACGGGAAGCCGAAATTCACGCCGAAGCTCTTGCCGATCCAGTTCTGCTGCATGATCTTAACGCGCTCGGGCCAGCCGAGGCCGTCGAGGTCGTTCAGCAGCTCGTCCGCGTACTGCGTGATGCGCATGTAGTACATCGGGATTTCGCGCTTTTCGACGAGCGCGCCCGAACGCCAGCCGCGGCCGTCGATCACCTGCTCGTTGGCGAGCACGGTCTGATCGACCGGATCCCAGTTGACGGTGCCGGTTTTCTTGTACGCGATGCCCTTTTCCAGCATTTTCAGGAACAGCCACTGGTTCCACTTGTAGTAATCCGGGCTGCAGGTCGCGACTTCGCGCGACCAGTCGATCGCGAGGCCCATGGACTGCATCTGCTTCTTCATGTAAGCGATGTTGTCGTAGGTCCACTGCGCGGGCGGCACGTTGTTGGCCATCGCGGCGTTTTCCGCCGGCATGCCGAACGCGTCCCAACCCATTGGCATCAGCACGTTGTAGCCGTTCATCCGCAGATAGCGGTACATCACGTCGTTGATCGTGTAGTTGCGCACGTGACCCATGTGCAGCTTGCCCGACGGGTACGGCAGCATCGAGACGCAATAGAACTTGGGCTTGTCGGTGACTTCCGTCGTCTTGTACGCGTCGATGGCGCGCCATTGCCCTTGCGCGGCGGATTCGACGTCGGAGGGAACGTATTTTTCGTGCATGGTGTGATGGGATCGCTGGGTTCGGTGCTTTCGCACCGGGCCTGGTGCTCTGCTGGATGAAATGGCGTTGATTCCCCTTCTGCGGGGGAAAGGGCTGATTATACCGTCCGCGGACGGGTACGCCGCGCCTACGGCTTGGCAGCCGGCGGCGGCGGGTCGGTCACGAAACCGATCCGCTCGAGGCCGGCCTGCTGCGCCGCGCCCATGACCTGCGCGATCACCTCGTAGCGCGTGGAGCGCTCGGCGCTCAGATGGATCTCGGGTTGGTCGCTCTGCTTGCCCGCTTGCGCGAAGCGCGCGCGCATCTGCTCGAGCGTGATGACGGTGCCGTTCCAGTAGAGTTTGCCGGCGGCGTCGATGGAAAGGGAAATGGTTTGCGACGTCTCGCGCGCGGGCGCGGCCGCGACTTTCGGCAAATCGAGCCGGATCGCGTGCGTGAACAAAGGCGCGGTAATGATAAAAATCACCAGCAGCACCAGCATCACGTCGATCAGCGGCGTCATGTTGATCTCGGCCATGGGCGCGGCCGTCTGCTTTTTCTCGAGTCCGCCGAATGCCATGTCGCCTCCTTCTGCCTGAGCGGCGCGCCTAGTGGGTCGAGGCCTGGTGGGCGCGCGCGGGCGCCTGCGCCTGTTCCGCCGGCGCGCACACGTAAGCGTGCAGATCGTGCGCGAAGCCGTCGAGTTCCTCCGACAACTGCCGCACGAGCCGGCCGAGCACGTTGTACGCGAGCACGGCCGGAATCGCGACCACGAGGCCGAAAGCGGTCATGATGAGCGCCTCGCCGACCGGCCCGGCGACGTTTTCGATCTGCGCCTGACCGCTCGCCGCAATGCTGCCGAGCGCGTGATAGATGCCCCACACGGTGCCGAGCAAGCCGACGAACGGCGCCGTGCTGCCCACCGAGGCCAGCAACACCTGGCCGAATTCGAGCCGCCGCTGTGAAGCATTCAGCGCCTGGCGCAACGCCCGCAGCACCCGCTCGCCACGCTCGACGCGGGCGAGCAGCGCGCCCGGAATATCCACCTCAGCCGCATGAAGCGCCGCTTCCGCGAGCGGCGTGAAGACCCGTTCGCGGTCCGCGCGCCTGAGCGCCGCGACACCTTCGGACAACGTGGGCGCCTGCCAGAACTGCGCGATCGCACGCGTGGCCTGACGCTTGGCGCGCGTGAGGATCCAGCTTTTGACGATCAGAAAACACCAGCTCGCAATCGACATGGCCAGCAGCACGTAAGCGACGCCATGCGTGATCGCGTCGCTGGTTTGCAGGTAATGGATGATGCCGCTGCTGCCTGCCATCTGACCTCGCCGTGGAGTAGTGATTTCACGAGCTCGCCGGGAGACGCCCTGCCCCCGGCCTTCGCTCAGAATACGTCGGACACAGCGTTGAATTCAGCGTTCAACGCAGGCCGAGTACGTCTTGCATGTCGAAAAAGCCGGTGGAGTGGCCTTCGAGGAAACGGACAGCACGAAGCGCGCCTTGCGCATACGACAGACGGCTCGCCGATTTGTGCGTGATCTCGATTCGCTCGCCGATGCCCGCAAACAGCACCGTATGGTCGCCGACAATGTCGCCGCCGCGAATCGCCGAAAAACCGATCGTGGACGGGTCGCGTTCGCCAGTCACGCCTTCGCGGCTGTAGACCGCGCAGTCGTCGAGATTGCGGCCGAGCGCGTTGGCGATCACTTCGCCCATGGTCAACGCCGTGCCGGACGGCGCGTCGACCTTGTGACGGTGATGCGCCTCGATGATCTCGATGTCGTAGCCCGTCGCGAAGTGCTTCGCGGCATATTCGAGCAGCTTCAGCGTGACGTTCACGCCGACGCTCATGTTCGACGCAAACATGATGGCGATCTTGTCCGCCGCGGCGCGCAGTTGCGCCTTCTGTTCGTTGTCGAAGCCGGTGGTGCCGATCACCATTTTCACGTTGTGACGCTGCGCCGCTTCGAGATGCATCAGCGTGCCTTCGGGGCGCGTGAAGTCGATCAGGTAGTCGGATTCGGCGAATACGCGCTCGACATCGTCGGTTAGCATGACGCCCGTCTGTTTGCCGAGAAACGCGCCGGCGTCCTGGCCGAGTTGCGGGGAGCCCGCGCGATCGAGTGCGCCGGACAGCGTGGCGTCGGTATCGTTGAGGACTGTTTCGATGAGCATGCGGCCCATACGGCCCGATGCGCCAGCAATGGCAATTTTCATGGCTACGAGGGTTCGAAAAGGCAAAACCCGGCAAAGGCGGGCGAAAGCGGCGGCGGGCAGCACCCGTGCGCCGCGCATGACTGAAAAAGCAGAGAACCGCACGGACGCCGCGCACTGCGGCTGCCCGTGCGCGGCGTTCGTCTCAAGCGTGAGTCTTAAGGATGAGTCTTAAGACAGGGACAGCGCAATTAGCCGCCCGTTCCCGTAGACGAGGACGAGGTCAGCGGCGCGTTGTGCGTCGGGCCACCGTTGCTGCTCTGCGGTCCCGTCGGGCCGACCGGATTGCTGTTGTCCGTACCCGGGTTCTGCGGCGGCGGCGGACGATGGAACTGGAACTGCGGCTGCCCATTGCCCGTGGGGCTTTGCTGCGGGATGCCGCCGCCGTTCGCCGTCGGCGCGCTCGGCACGCTCGGACGCGCGGGCGTCAGTTGCACCGCATTGGTCGCACGATTGGCGGCTTGCGCGGCTTCCGCGTTGGCGTCCGTTGACGGCGTCGCCGCGCCGGCAGCGCCAGCGACGGACGGCGAACGCACGGTGTCCAGCGTGACCGGCGCCGCCGCGGCTGCATCGCTCGCGCCACTCGCGCCGCTCGCCACGGCAGTGGCGGCCTTCTTCTTGCCCAGCTTGTCGCCGTCGATTTCGGCCAGCAATTCGAGGTTGGACGGCAGATCGTCACCACCCGACCAGCTGGCGACGCGGTCGCCCGCGAACATGACCACGAAGTCGCGCTGCTGGACGACACTCGTCGAGCCACGCTTGAAATAGAACACGTAGTCCCAGCGGTCCGCGTGGAACATGTCGGTCAGGAGCGGCGTGCCGAGCAATTGCTTGACCTGCGCGCGGGTCAAGCCGACCTGCATCTGTGCAGCCGCTTCTTTCGAGACGAAATTGCCTTGCACCACCGTGATACGGTACGGCGTGATGCTTTGGGCAATACGCTGTGTCAGGCTGTCGTAAGTGGAACATCCGGCAAGAACCGCGACAGTCGCAACAGCGATCAAGGTACCCCGCATGCGGCTCCCCCGGTAGATCAATTGAGATTTTGAAATCATTTCACTCACCGTGCGGGCCCGCTGACGAGCCGCGCGAGTTTCATTCCATCGAAGATGACCAGAACGCCAAAAACACATTACTATGAGAGCCCAGCATTGTACTCTAGGGATCCCTTGTCATGACCAATCCAACCGATCTCAAGAATATCGGGCTCAAGGCGACCCTTCCGCGCCTCAAAATCCTTGAGATTTTCCAGCACAGCCCGGTGCGTCACCTGACCGCCGAAGATGTGTACCGCAACCTGCTGCACGAAGAACTCGATATCGGGCTTGCAACCGTGTATCGCGTGCTGACGCAATTCGAGCAGGCCGGCCTGCTCTCGCGCAGCAATTTCGAGTCGGGTAAAGCGGTGTTCGAACTGAATGAGGGGTCGCACCACGACCACCTCGTGTGTCTCGATTGCGGGCTCGTCGAAGAGTTTTTCGACTCCGAAATCGAGAGCCGTCAGCAGTCCATCGCGAAGGAACGCGGCTTCAAGCTGCAGGAGCACGCGTTGGCTCTGTACGGTGCCTGCACCAAGGAGAACTGCCCGCATCGCAAGCATTGACGCGAGGCCGGCCGCGCTGGGGTGCGCGGTCCGGCGGGCAAAAAAAGACCCGGCCGATGCAAATCGGCCGGGTCTTTTTGCATCTGCGACGCGGTTCTGTACGCGAGCCGTTGACGCCCCTAGCCCACCAGTTCGGCGCTCGCTTCGAAGGTCAGCCGCCACGGCTCTACCAATGACAATTCGTCGCAATTGGGCTGCTCGCCGCCCCGATCGACCACCACGAAATCGCTCACCCGATCGAGCGCGAGCAACGGGTGATGCCAGACGCCTTTCGCATAGTTCACGCCCTGCCACGCATCGGTCCAGAAGGCGCGCATTTGCGACGGATCGAATTCGCCGGCCGGCGCGACCACCACCAGATAGCGGCCCGCCGTTAAGGGAATGAAAGCCTGGCTGCCGAGCGGATGCCGCTCCATCATCGTGATCTCGACCGGCAGCGCGCGCGGCTGCGCGCGAAACAGGTTGATCAGCGGCCGCCCGCCTTGCTCCGTCACGTCGACGCAGGCGAGGTCGTGATAACGCTCGGTCGTGCCGCCATTGATGGCGAAATGACGTGCGCCGTCCAGTTCGATAACGTCGCCGAACGGCGCGAAAGCCGCGCGCGTGAGCCGTTCCATCTGCAATGTCTTCATCGACGCCGCTCCTCTGTTATGCGATTTCGCCCCACAGGCGCAGACGCGACACGCCGCCGTCCGGAAAGATATTGAAACGCACATGCGTGACCGGGCCCAGCGACGCGAGGTTGTCCGCGAAGGTGTGGACGTGGTCCATCTGCAGTTTTTGTTCGCCGAGCAGCACCGGCCAGAACATCGCCTGCGTGACGAGCGAATCGTCCGTGCCGCCCGTCACCGGCGCGGCTTGCAGCGAGCAGCGGTCCGGGAAATTGCCCTTGAAGTGCGCCGTATCCACTTCGATCTTGCGGATCACGCCCGGCCGCGCCAAAGCGACGATCGCCCAGTCGTTGCCCGGCTCGCGACGGCGCCGGGTTTCCCAGCCGTCGCCCATGTTGACGCCACGGCCCGGCATCAGCATCTGCGAGGCCGGCCCGAAATGCTGGTTGTTCGCGGCGACCAGATACGCGCCGTTTTCGATGGCGGCCAAGTCCAGCAGCGTGCCGCGCTCAACGCGCTCCCAATCGCGCTTAGGCTGGCCGTACACGCGCAGGCGGGCGAGGCCGCCGTCCGGGTACAGATTCACACGCAGATGAGTGAAGGCGCGTGCGTCGCTCACGTCGACGTAGTGGTGCTGGTTGCCCTGCAACGTGGTAGCCGGCACGAGCGTTTGCCAGTCGGCGTTGTCGGGCGGAACGTCACCCTCCACGTAGCAGGCGTCGATCGATGCGGCCGGCGGAAAATTGCCGGTGAAGTGGCTCGTATCCAGATCCACGCCGTACACGACGCCCGGGTGCGCGAGGCGAATCACACAATAATCGTGACCGGTGGTGCGCTTGCGGCGGGTTTCCCAGCCGTCCATCCACTTGCCGTGGTCGTCGTACTTACCGGGAATGAACACCGCCGGTTGCGGTTCGAGCATGCGTTCTTTCGGCGCGAAGAATTCGTCGCTGGCGAAGAGCGCCTTCGCGCCCAGGCGCGGGTCGGCGAGGTTCATATAGCGACGGGTGAAAGCAGGAGCGTTGGGGTCGAGGATCGGATTAGCCATTGTCTCTAGTCTCGGTCAGGCGCGAAAAAGTGAAGGAGAGCCGGCATGTGCAGCCTCTGCCGGCGCTGAAGGCGCGCTGCTGCGTGGGCGCGCGCGGATTCGGAAGCAGATTTCAAGCGGTTTAGACGGCAGGAGCGTGTTCGCCAGCGGCGGGCGCGGCGTCGTCGCCGGCCGGCACGTAGCGCAACGCCGCGTCGCGATTCAGCACGCGATGAGCGCGCGCCCGGTCGATATCGTTCTCCCACACGGCGACCACCACTGTCGCCACGCAGTTGCCGATCAGGTTGGTCAACGCGCGCGCAATGCCGACGAACCAGTCGACCGGCAGGATCAGCACGAGGCCGAGCACGGGAATCGCCGGAATCGCAGAAAGCGTGGCGGCCAGAATCACGATGGCCGAGCCGGGAATGCCGTGCGCGCCCTTCGAGGTCACCAGCGAAACCAGCACCACCACGATCAGGTCGTGCATCGACAGCGGCGTGTTGGTGGCCTGCGCGATGAAAATCACGGCGAGCGTGAGGTAGATGGAAAAGCCGTCCAGATTGAACGAGTAGCCGGTCGGAATGACGAGGCCGACGGTCGAATCCTTGACGCCCATCCATTCGAGCTTGCGCATGATCTGCGGCAGCACGGCGTCGGACGAAGCGGTGCCGAGCACGATCGACAACTCTTCGCGCAGGTAGCGAATCAGCTTGAAAATGCTGAAGCCGGCGAGCCGCATGACGACGCCCAGCACCACGACTACGAACACGAAGCAGCTCGCGTAGAACACGAGCACCAGCAAGCCGAGTTGCTTGAGCGACTCGACGCCATAGGTGCCGGTGGTGAAGGCGATCGCCCCTAGCACGCCGAGCGGCGCGAGCTTGATGATGAAACCCATCACGCGGAAAAAAACCTGCGACAGTTCGTCGATCAGGCTGCTCACGCGCTGAGCCTTATTGCCGAGCAGCGACAGCGCCGAGCCGAACAGCACCGAAAACACCAGAATTTGCAGGATGTCGCCGGTGGCGAAAGCGTTGATCGCCGTGTCGGGGATGATTTTCAGCAGGAAGCCGGCCGTGTCCTTCAGGCTCTTGGCGTGCTCGGTGTACGTGGAGAGCGACGCGGGATCCAGCGAGCGCAGATCGATATTCATGCCGACGCCAGGACGCGTAACGTACGCCAGGACTGCGCCGATCACGAGCGCGATCGTCGTCATCACCTCGAAGTAGACCACGGCCTTCAGGCCGACGCGGCCCACTTTGCGCAAGTCGCCGGCATGCGCCATGCCGCTGACCACGACGCAGAAGACGATCGGGCCGATCACCATCTTGATCAGCTTGAGAAAGCCGTCGCCGAGTGGACGCAGCGATTGGGCGAAATGCGGGAATACGGCGCCGATCACGATACCGGCCACCAGCGCTATGACGACCCGGCCAAACAGCGAATTGAAAAATTTCAACACGGCTTCCTCCTGGTTACGATTCACATCTGTTCCGACTGGTCCGACCAGTGCTGTTATGTCGAATAGTAGGAAGCCGATATACTGACGTCAAGGTTTCATAAAACAGTGTTTACCCGCTGTTTTTGCAGCGGTTTTTGGCCGGATCGGCGTCAGCAGACGGTAAGCTGCACGAGCGTTCGGACCGCGTATTACAATGCTGGTCAGACCGCGATTCCAAAGTGAGACAACGATGAAAAACGTCCCGCATACCGTTACCGATGCCGCGATCGCGACCATCCGCGAACGGATCGAAGCGGGCGTCTATCCCGTAGGCAGCTTGCTGCCGGCTCAGCGTCAGCTCTCCGAAGAACTCGCGATCAGCCGTGCTTCGTTGCGCGAAGCGCTCTCCACGCTCGAAGCGCTCGGTTTGCTGGTAATCAGGCCCGGCAAGGGTGTGTACGTGGAAAGCGCGCAGGCGTCGGCCGCGCAACCGTGGCGCTTCGCGGAGCAGTCGTCGCTGCCTGATACGTATCAGATGCGTTTCGCGCTGGAAGGCTTTATCGCGCGTATGGCGGCGCTCGCGGTCAGTGATTCCGACCTCGCGTGGTTCGAAGAGAACATCACGGCCATGCAAACGGCGCTCGCCTGCGACGAACTCGATGAAGCCGCCCGGCTCGACTACGACTTCCACATGCGGATCGTCAGCATTGCCGGCAATGCTGCCATCGAGTCGATCCTGAGCAGCAGCGCGGAGATCATGAAGGAAAGCCAGCGCATGCCGTATTACCGGCGTGAACTGGTGCTATCCACGTACAACGAGCATCGCGTGATTCTGGATGCGCTGAAGGCGCGCGATTCCGCCGCGGCCGGCAAGGCCATCGAAACGCATATCTCGAACGCCGCGCAGCGCGCCGGCGTCTATTTCCCGACTCCGCAACCGCAGTAGGCGTAAAAAAACCGCTCCGAAGAGCGGTTTTTTTCTGCCTCCGCCGACTCAAACCGGCTTTGGCAGGCACAGCGCACGAAGCGCCGTGATTTACTTCGCGTTAGCCAGCGCCACAGCCGTGTCCAGCATGCGGTTCGAGAAGCCCCACTCGTTGTCGTACCAGCTCGACACCTTCACCAGACGGCCCGACACCTTGGTCAGCGTCGCGTCGAACGTCGACGAAGCCGGGTTGTGGTTGAAGTCGATCGACACCAGCGGTGCATCGTTGTAGCCGAGGATGCCCTTCAGCGAGCCTTCCGACGCTTCCTTCATGATCGCGTTGACTTCTTCGACCGTCGTGTCGCGCGCGGCGATGAACGACAGGTCGACGACCGACACGTTGATCGTCGGGACGCGAATCGCGTAGCCGTCCAGCTTGCCGTTCAGTTCCGGCAGCACGAGGCCGACCGCCGAAGCAGCGCCGGTCTTGGTCGGGATCTGGCTATGCGTGGCCGAGCGCGCACGGCGCAGGTCTTCGTGGTACACGTCCGTCAGAACCTGGTCGTTCGTGTATGCGTGGATCGTGGTCATCAGACCGTTCACCAGGCCGATCTTGTCGTTCAGCGGCTTGACGAGCGGTGCGAGGCAGTTCGTCGTGCACGAGGCGTTCGAAATGACCGTGTCCGATGCCTTCAGCACGTTGTGGTTCACGCCGTAGACGATCGTGGCGTCGACGTCTTTACCGCCCGGCGCCGAAATGATCACCTTCTTCGCGCCGCCCTTGATGTGCGCGCTCGCCTTTTCCTTGGTCGTGAAAAAGCCCGTGCATTCCAGCACGACGTCGACGTTCAGCTCGCCCCACGGCAGTTCAGCCGGGTTGCGGTTGGCCAGCACGCGGATCTTGTCGCCGTTGACGACCAGGTAGTCGCCGTCCACCGACACTTCGCCCGGGAACTTGCCGTGCGCCGTGTCGTACTGCGTCAGGTGAGCGTTGGTCTTGGCATCGCCGAGATCGTTGATGGCGACGATTTCGATATCGTGCTTCTTGCCGTTTTCATAGAAGGCGCGCAGCGTGTTGCGGCCGATCCGGCCGTAGCCGTTGATTGCGACGCGAATCGTCATGGTCTATCTCCTGATGGCTAAAAAAATTCTTCCAGGTCCGTCTGACTGACAGCGTTGCCGCGCGTTCGCACGCAAACGGCAACGCTTGTCCAGGATCAGCCGAGTGCGGCTTTTGCCGTCTCCACCACGTGTTCGACGGTGAAGCCGAAATGCTTGAACAGCACGCCAGCCGGGGCCGATTCGCCGAACGTGTCGATACCGACCACGCCGCCTTCCAGACCCACGTACTTGCGCCAGAAATCCGAAACGCCCGCTTCGATCGCGACGCGGCGCACGCCTTGCGGCAGCACGCGCTCGCGGTATTCGGCGTCCTGCTTGTCGAACACAGTGGTCGACGGCATGGACACGACGCGCGCCGCGATGCCTTCGCGCGCCAGCGGCTCGACCGCGTTCAGCGCCAGTTCGACTTCCGAACCGGTGGCGATCAGGATGATCTTGCGCGCGACGATTTCGTCGTTCCAGTCGCGCAGCACGTAACCGCCCTTCTCGATGTTGGCGATCTGCGCGTCCGTGCGTTCCGAGAACGGCAGGTTCTGACGGCTGAAGATCAGGGCCGACGGGCCGTGATGTTCGACCGCGTGGGTCCAGGCCACCGCCGTCTCCACGGTATCAGCCGGACGCCACACTTGCAGGTGCGGAATCAGACGCAGGCTCGCAACATGTTCGATCGACTGGTGGGTCGGGCCGTCTTCGCCCAGACCGATCGAGTCGTGCGTGAACACGAAGATCGACGGCGCTTTCATCAGCGCGGCGACGCGCAGCGCGTTGCGGCTGTAGTCCGAGAACGTCAGGAACGTGCCGCCGAAGGCCTTGAAGCCGCCATGCAGCGCGACGCCGTTGATCGCGGCGCTCATGCCGAATTCGCGCACGCCGTAATTGACGTAGTTGCCGGCAGCCTTGCCTTCGGCGTTCACGCGCACCGGCTTGGCGGCCTTCCAGTTGGTCAGGTTCGAACCGGTCAGGTCGGCGGAGCCGCCGAGCAGTTCCGGCAGCACGGCCGACAACGCTTCGATAGCCTGTTGCGATGCCTTGCGCGTTGCGACGGTTTCCGCGCGCTCGTTCGCGCCGGCAATGATCGCCTTGGCCTTTTCCTTCCAGTCGGCCGGCAACTGCTTCGCGTCGCGGCGCTTGAATTCAGCGGCTTCCTGCGGATATTTGGCTGCGTACGCGGCGAACGCCTTGTCCCACTCGGCTTCGTTGCGTGCGCCGGCTTCCTTTGCGTCCCATGCGGAGTAGACCTCTTGCGGGATCACGAACGGTTCCCACTTCCAGCCGATCTTCTCGCGCGTGGCCGCGACTTCCTTGTCGCCGAGCGCCGAGCCGTGCGAATCGTGGCTGCCCGCCTTGTTCGGCGAGCCTTCGCCGATCACCGTCTTGCAGCAGATCAGCGTGGGCTTGTCGGATTGCTTGGCCTGCTTGATGGCTGCGTCGACTGCCTCGACGTCGTGGCCGACCACGTTGGGGATCACGTTCCAGCCATACGCCTCGAAGCGCTTCGGCGTGTCGTCGTGGAACCAGTGCACCACTTCGCCGTCGATCGAGATGCCGTTGTCGTCGTAGAACGCGATCAGCTTGTTCAGCTTCAGCACGCCCGCGAGCGAGCACGCTTCGTGCGAGATGCCTTCCATCAGGCAGCCGTCGCCGACGAACACGTACGTGTGGTGGTCGACGATGGTTGCGTCAGGCTTGTTGAACTCGGTCGCGAGCAGCGACTCGGCGAGCGCCATGCCGACCGCGTTCGCCAGACCCTGGCCGAGCGGGCCCGTGGTCGTTTCGACGCCCGGCGTGATGCCGTATTCCGGGTGGCCCGGCGTCTTCGAATGCATCTGGCGGAAGTTCTTCAGCTCTTCGATCGGTAGATCGTAGCCGGTGAGGTGCAGCAGCGAATACAGCAGCATCGAGCCGTGGCCGTTCGACAGCACGAAACGGTCGCGATCGGCCCATTGCGGGTTCTTCGGGTTGTGGCGCAGATGGCGCGACCACAAAGCCACGCCGATTTCGGCCATGCCCATCGGCATGCCGGGGTGGCCGGAGTTCGCTTTTTGAACGGCGTCCATGGACAACGCGCGGATTGCGTTGGCCATCAAGGAAGTGGGTGCGGGAGACGGGGTCGTCATGTCGAGTCCGGAGACAGAGTCAGAAGGCGGTACGCGCTTGAGGCCCGGATGCTCGAATGCCAGCTCACTCGGGCGCACGGTGCGGCGCCAGGAGACGCGAAACGGGCAGAGCAAACGGACAAGGCTGAAAGCGTGACATTCTAACAGAACGTTGCCCGCCCCCCGCCCCGAAAGCCGACGGGTCGTGCGGCTCGGTGCGCGCGCCGAGGCCGCGCCGTGCTTCGCCCTTTACAATTGCACAACCTCAACCCACCGCGCTCCGCACGGAGCCCGCCAGCCGTGAGCGCTCCGCTGCTGTTCCGACCGAGTCCCGACGCCGTCTACGGATTTCCGCATGCGAAGCGGGTGGCGCACGTCGATTCGCCTTTTCAGCGGATCGAAGTCTGGGACACGCCGCAGCTCGGCCGGCTCTTCACGCTCGACGGCCGTCCGATGGCGTCCACCGGCGACGAGTTCATCTATCACGAATGCATGGTGCATCCGGCCGCGCTGGCGCATCCATCGCCGCAAGCGGCGCTCGTGCTGGGCGGCGGCGACGGCGGCGCCGCGCGGCAATTGCTGAGGCATGCGGGCATCGAACGGATCGTGGTGGCGGAGTTGGACGCCGAAGTGGTCCGTCTGACGCGCGAGCATCTGCCGGAAGTGCACGGTGGCGCCTTCGACAACCCTCGCGTCGAACTGGTGATCGGCGACGCGGCGCATTACGTCGAAGCAGCAGCGCCGGCGCAATTCGATCTGGTCGTGTTCGACCTGACGCCGCCCGACTCGCCCGCTGCCGGCCTTTACACGCGGGCCTTCTATCAGCAACTCAAGCGGATCATGAGCCCGACGGCCGCCGTCTCCGTACACCTCGGCTCGCCGTATTTTCACGCCGAGCGCATCGCGCGCCTGCTCGGCGACCTGCGCGCGGCGTTTGGCATCGTCCGCACCATGAGCACCTTTGTTCCGCTTTACGGCTCGCTCTGGATGATGGCCACCGCCAGCGACACACTCGACCCCGCCGCCCTCACCGCCGCGACGCTCGCCGAGCGCCTCGCCGCGCGCCAAATCGACGGCCTGAAGCACTACGACGCAGCGATGCACGCGGGACTCTTCTCGGCATCCCGCGCCGTGCGCGATAAACTAAGTCAATTCTTAAAGCCAGCAAGCTAACGCGTGGGCAAAATGCTCGGTTCCGTCGGACTGCGCTATCGGCATCTCGATGCGCGACCGTCCGCCTGGACTTGCCGCCTATGCCCCGCCAACCCTTTGGATCCGGAGAACTCCATGACCGCCTCCCGCCCCGCCGGTGTGCCTTGGTTGACCCCCTATCTGACGGTGCGCGATGCACGTGCCGCGTCCGCGTTCTTCACAGCGGCGTTCGGCTTCGAAGTGCGCGACAGTGTCCAGGACGACGGTGTCGTCATGCATGTCGAGATGACCTACCAGGGCCAGTTGATCGTGATGTTCGCACCGGAAGGCGCGTTCGGCTCGGCTGCGAAAACACCGAAAAGCGCGGGCGCGATCGCACCGCAATCGTTCTATGTCTATGTCGACGATGTCGACGCGATTTACGCGCGGGCGCTGGCCGCCGGCGCAAAATCGCTGAGCGAGCCACAGGATCAGTTCTGGGGCGACCGCTTCGCCCAGGTCGAAGATCTGGACGGCTACCGCTGGGCGCTCGCTCGCCACCTTTCGTGAACCAATGAGTATTTTTCTGATGCCACGCTTCTTCGTCGGAACGCCCCTCCAACCCGACGACATCATGCAGCTTCCCGATGACGTCGTTCGGCATGTGCTCGTGCTGCGTTTGCAGCCCGGCGATTCGATCGTGCTGTTCAATGGCGAAGGCGGCGAATATAGCGCCGAACTCGTCGAGGTCGAGCGCCGCTCGGCCAAGGTAAGAATCCGCGAATTCCGCAATATCGAAGTCGAGGCGCCGTATCGCCTCACGCTCGCGCAAGGTATCGCCGGCGGCGACAAGATGGACTGGCTGATCGAAAAGGCCGTCGAACTCGGCGCGGCAGCCTTTGTGCCGCTGACCACCACCCGCAGCGTCGTGCGTCTGTCGGGCGAGCGCGCGCAGCGGCGCCATGCGCATTGGCAAGGGATCGTGCGGGCGTCGTGCGAGCAGTGCGGGCGCAATCGCCTGCCGGAAGTCATGCCGGTGCGCGAGATCGCCACCTGGCTGGGCGCCATGCCTCGCACGCCTGACGAAGGCGACTTGCGCATTCTGCTGTCGCCGCGGGCCAGTATCAGCTTTTCCGCGTTGCCCGCCGAGCCGCCAAAAGGCCGCGTGACAGTGCTGGTCGGCCCGGAAGGCGGCTTTTCCGCCGCAGAGGAAGCAGCCGCGACCGACCACGGATTCACCGCCGTCGGCCTCGGCCCGCGCGTGATGCGCACTGAAACTGCCGGCATCGCCGTGCTCTCGGCGCTGGCGGCCGGCTGGGGCGGCTGGTAAGCCGTCTGCGTGCAGGGTTTGCCGTCTGGACCGGCGGCGGCGCAGGTCACGTCGGCATCTACAGCAGCAAAAACAAAGGCCCGCCATTGGCGGGCCTTGTCACTTAGCCCAAGCAGGAAACGCTCGGGCAAAAATACAAACGAAAATCTCAGGCGAACGAGTAAAACACGCGGAATGCCACCTTGCGCTCGGCCCAGAATTCGGAGGCTTCGCGGAACACGTCCAGCAGCGTTTCGCGCCCTTCCTTGTCGAACTTCTGCGCCACCGGCAACTGCTCGAGGACGATCACGAAGCCCGGCTGCGCACCCGCCTTATGAACCAGATCGGTCAAACAGTCGTAAAGCGCGTCGTAATTCTTGCCGAAGTGTTTCGGAAACAGGAACGACGTCGCGATAGTCTCCAGCACTTCCTGTTTGGACTGCGCATTGGCGCAATACGCATACAGAAAATGCTGGCCGAGCTGGTTGGCCTCGTCGGCCAGATCCTGCACGCGGAACGCGCGGATCGACTGTACGATGTTCGGTCGTACGGTCTTGAAAAGACTCATGGGCTCCTCGTTCGATGAAACCACAGTGCCTGCTTCGCTCTGGTTCTCGCGGCCCTGATCGGCGGCTCGCATCTGCATGACGCGCTGGAACAGATTGCCGTCGCCGGCCGCGAAAAGATCCGTCGCGACTCCGGAGTCGTGCGCGTAGACGTTGTCGCTCATGCCGTTCATCCCGATGTCATTCAACAATACGATTAAAACTGGTGTAGTGGTCGTCCGAGTAGTAACAATTGTCGGTTCGCTTCAGCGGACCTCCGCAGACGATGCGACGCGCCCCGCGATTACGTGAGCGAGGCGTGGAAACGGTGTATTCGTGGTAATAGCCGCGCCGATGGGCCGGCAGCAACCGTTCGCGATTGCCGAATACGATGCCGTCCTTCTCATACGGGTAAGGCCCGCCTGCGGCAATCAAGTTCAATGTATTGACCGCTTCGCGTGGCAACTGCGCCAGCGCGATCGTGCCCTGAAACTGCGCGTTCGAGTCGGCGGGCGCCGTGGAGTCGCGTGCATACGCGCCAGGCACGGGGCCAGATAGAGCGCACAGCGTAACAGCACCGATCAGCACGCCTTTCATGCGTTGCCACTTGCGTGCCATGTATCAAGGTTCCCCGCTGTTAGATCACGAGTTTGACGACCATGAAAGACGTAAGGGTATCGCTAATGGCCCCCGGAATCAACGCTCGCCAGCCGACCCCAAACTTGCAATCAGGCGGGAATGGCCCACCGGAGGGACTTTGACGACTTTTGACAGAATAAATAGCTTAGTCAAGCTAAAATTTATTCTAACGGCGCAAATGGAGTGAAGGCGGGCGTGTGAGGGGTGGTCGGCAGGCCGCTGCGTCTGCGTCTGCAAGCATCTGAATGCGCCGTTGCAATGGCTTATAGCCGTTGAGCGCTCTTTGAAGGCGGAATTTTGTCTGACTTGCCGTTTTTAGGGTGAGGTATCCCCTGTTCACCCTGAGGCGTGCCCGTTGCGGGCACGCCTTTTTTTTTCACAGCGCGGACGTTCCCGCGCCATGCTTTGTCTGGATCGCGAATTAACGCGCCGCGATCACATCCGCCACCAGCAGCGCCGTCATGTTGACGATCCGGCGCACCGTCGCCGAAGCCGTCAGCACGTGCACCGGCTTGGCCGCGCCCAGCAGCATCGGACCAATCGCGATGTTGTTGCCCGCGGCGGTCTTCAGCAGGTTGTACGAGATGTTGGCCGCGTCGATGTTCGGCAGCACCAGCAGGTTCGCGTCGCCTTCGAGCGTTGAGTCGGGCATCACTTCGCGGCGCAGATTTGCGTCGAGTGCGATGTCGCCGTGCATTTCGCCGTCCACCTGCAGGTCCGGCGCGCGTTCGCGCAGGATGGCCAGCGTGTCGCGCATCTTCTGCGCGGTCGGCGCGTTGCTGGTGCCGAAGTTCGAATGCGACAGCAGCGCGATCTTCGGCTCGATACCGAAACGGCGCACTTCTTCCGCCGCCATGATCGTGATTTCGGCGAGTTGCTCCGGCGTCGGATCGACGTTCACGTGCGTATCCACGAGGAAGATCTGACGATTCGGCAGGACCAGCGCGTTCATCGCCGCGTAGACCTTCGCGCCTTCCTTCTTGCCGATCACCTGATCGATGAAGTGCAGGTGCCGATGCGTGGTCGACACGGTGCCGCAGATCATGCCGTCGGCTTCGCCCTTTTCCACCAGCATCGCGCCGATCAGCGTGGTGCGGCGGCGCATTTCGAGCTTGGCCATCTGCGCGCTGATACCCTTGCGCGACATCATCTTGTGATATTCCTGCCAGAAGTCGCGGTAACGCTCGTCGTGGTCGGTGTTCACGACCGTGTAGTCCTGACCCGCGACCAGACGCAGACCGTAGCGCGCAATACGCTGCTCGATCACAGCCGGGCGGCCGATCAGAATCGGCTTGGCCAGCTTTTCGTCGACGATGATCTGCATGGCGCGCAGCACGCGCTCTTCTTCGCCTTCCGCGAACACAATGCGCTTCTTCTCCGGCTCGACGCCGCGCGCCAGCTGGAAAATCGGCTTCATGGTCGTGCCGCTGTGATACACGAACTGCTGCAGATGCTGTTCGTAAGCGTCCATGTCCTCGATCGGACGCTCGGCGACGCCCGAATCCATCGCGGCCTTTGCCACGGCCGGCGCGACCTTGACGATCAGGCGCGGATCGAACGGCTTCGGAATCAGATACTCAGGGCCGAACGACAGGTCCTGAATGCCATACGCCGTCGCGACGATATCGCTCTGCTCCTGGCGCGCCAGTTCGGCGATCGCATTGACCGCCGCGATTTCCATTTCCCGCGTCACCGTGGTCGCGCCCGCATCCAGCGCGCCGCGGAACAGGAACGGGAACACCAGCACGTTGTTCACCTGGTTCGGGTAGTCCGTGCGGCCCGTGCACAGCACGGCGTCCGGACGCACTTCCAGTGCGAGTTCCGGCAGGATTTCCGGCGTGGGGTTGGCCAGCGCCAGAATCAGCGGCTTGTCCGCCATCTGCTTGACCATGTCCTGCTTGAGCACGCCGCCGGCCGAGAGGCCGAGGAAAACGTCCGCGCCGCCGATCGCTTCGGCAAGCGTGCGGGCGTCGGTTTCACGCGCAAAGCGCTCCTTGTCCGGGTCCATCAGTTCGACGCGGCCCTTGTAGACCACGCCGGCCAGATCGGTGACGGTGATGTTTTCGAGCGGCAAGCCGATATCGACCAGCAGGTCCAGACAGGCCAGCGCCGCCGCGCCCGCGCCCGAGGACACCAGCTTGACTTCCTTGATGTCCTTGCCGACCACCTTCAAGCCGTTGGTGATGGCCGCCGCGACGACGATCGCCGTGCCGTGCTGGTCGTCGTGGAAAACCGGAATCTTCATGCGCTTGCGGCATTCGCGTTCGACGATGAAGCAGTCCGGCGCCTTGATGTCTTCGAGGTTGATGCCGCCGAAGGTCGGCTCCAGCGCCGCGATCACGTCGACCAGCTTGTGCGGGTCGGACTCGTTCAGCTCGATATCGAACACGTCGATGCCGGCGAATTTCTTGAACAGGACGGCCTTGCCTTCCATAACCGGCTTTGAGGCGAGCGGCCCGATGTTGCCCAGACCGAGCACCGCGGTGCCGTTCGTGACCACGCCGACCAGGTTGCTGCGCGCGGTGAAGCGCGCGGCGTTCAGCGGGTTCTCGACGATTTCCTCACACGCGAATGCCACGCCCGGCGAGTACGCCAGCGCGAGGTCGCGTTGGTTGATCATCTGCTTGGTCGGGGCGATCGCGATCTTCCCGGGGGTGGGGAACTCGTGGTAATCGAGGGCGGCTTCGCGGAGTTTGCTATTGACGGGAGTCGACATAAGGCGGGCTTCGAAGGGCAGATTAGAATAGACGTTCGACGGCATTGTAGCCCCAATTGCCGGCCCAATTCCTTCAATACGGGTACAACTGCCGCGACTGAAACAGAGCGAAAGGCTGGCGTAACCTACTGGCGCCCGAACGTCACCCGTCTCGGAGTTGCCGGCGGATCGAGTCTCGACCCTTTGCCCACTTCGTACAATGCGCGCCGTTAGCCGAACTTCGCGGCACTTATCCATTCATCCATCGCCACCATGCTCTCCGAGTTTTCGCTGATCGATCGCTTCTTCGCCCGCCGCGCTGCGGCGCGGCCCTCCGACGCCGCGGGCGGCACGCTCGGCATCGGCGACGACTGTGCGCTGCTCGCGCCGCCCGCAGGCGAAATGCTGGCGATTTCGACGGACATGCTCGTCGAAGGCCGCCACTTCTTTCCTGACGTCGATCCCGAGGCGCTGGGTCACAAAGCGCTGGCGGTCAATCTGTCGGACCTCGCCGCCATGGGCGCCAAACCGCTGGCGTTCACGCTGGCGTTCGCCCTGCCGAAAGCGGATGAAGCGTGGCTCGCCGCGTTCAGCGAAGGACTGTTCGCGCTGGCCGAACGCTACGGCTGCGAATTGGTCGGCGGCGATACGACGGGGGGCCCGCTGAATCTGTGCATTACCGTGTTCGGCAGCGTGCCGCCGCGCGCGGCGCTGCGCCGCGACGCCGCGCAGCCGGGTGACGATATCTGGATTTCCGGCACGCTCGGCGACGCGCGCGCCGGCCTCGGCGTGCAACGCGGTGAGTGGTCCGCGGATGCCAGCGACGCTGCGACGTTTCGTCGCGCCCTCGAACGCCCGGAGCCACGTGTCGCCCTCGGGCTGGCACTGCGAGGCATCGCCCACGCGGCGCTCGACCTCTCGGACGGCCTCGCCGGCGACCTGCTGCACATCCTCGAACGATCGAATCTTCGAGCCGCCGTCGACGTCGACGCCGTGCCGCGCTCGGACGCGCTGCGCCGCCTCTCGCCCGAGATCCAGCGCCGCTGCACGCTCGCCGGCGGCGACGACTACGAGCTGTGTTTCACCGCGCCGGCCTCGGCGCGCGCCTCGGTCGAAGCGGCAGGTCGCGAGGTGGGTGTGCCGGTCACCCGCATCGGTACAATAAGCGCTCTCCAGGCGGCGACCGAGCGCCCGGCGATCAGCTGGCACGACACCGCTGGCGCGCCGCTCACACTGACGTTGCAAGGCTTCGACCACTTTCATGCAGACTGATCCCCCGCTCGGCGCTGCCGACAAACTCATCGGCGGCGAACCGCCGCGCGCGCCGCGCGCGCCCGATCCGCGTCCGCCGGGCCGTCAGCCGCGCCGTGCCACCGCGCGCTTCATGCTGTCGCATCCGCTGCACATCCTGTCGCTGGGGTTTGGCAGCGGCTTGTCGCCAGTCGCGCCGGGCACGATCGGCACGCTCTTCGCGTGGGCCTCGTTCGCCGTCCTGAGCCGCTACCTGACGGTGGTCGAATGGGGCGCGCTGATCGTCGCCGGCTTCTTCGGCGGGATTGCGATTTGCGGGTTTACCGCGAAGAAGCTCGGCATCGACGATCCGTCGCCCGTGGTGTGGGACGAAATCATCGCATTCTGGCTGGTGCTGCTGATGGTCACGCCGGTCACGCTGACCGGCCAGCTGTGGGCGTTCATCGTGTTCCGCTTCTTCGACATGGTGAAACCGCCGCCCATCGGTTATTTCGATCGACGCCTGAAAGGTGGCTTTGGCATCATGTTCGATGACCTGGTCGCCGCGTTTTTCACGCTGCTCGTGATTGCGCTCTGGCGCATGTCCGTATAACCGTTGCCCGGCGGCCCGCGCGCCGCCGGGCAGCCACCGCCGGTCCCCTGCTCTCCGGATTGACGCCATGCCTACCGATTCCGTCGTTCATCAGCTCGCCATTCGCGTGAGCAACCGTCTGCGCGACGAGCGCCTGATGCTCGTCACCGCCGAGTCCTGCACGGGCGGCATGGTGGCGACCGCGATCACCGACATTTCCGGCAGCAGCGGCTGGTTCGAGCGCGGCTTCGTCACGTATTCGAATCAGGCGAAAAGCGAGATGATCGGCGTGCCCGCCGAGTTGATCGAGAAGCACGGCGCGGTGAGCGAGCAGGTGGCGCGCGCCATGGCCGAAGGCGCGCTGCGCAATAGCCGCGCGCAGGTTTCGCTGTCGATTACCGGCGTCGCCGGTCCGGGTGGCGGCACCGAGACCAAGCCGGTCGGCATGGTGTCGTTCGGCTGGAGCAACCGGCTGCATACGTCGGTGGAAACGAAGATTTTCAAGGGCGACCGCGAAAAGATTCGCGTGCAGGCCGCCGCACATGCCTTGCGCGGGGTACTCGCCTTGCTCGACGAGCGCGAGCATTAACCCTTCTTCAACGCGGAAAGCCCATGCCTGATTCGCACGCAGTCAAGGACGAACTGGTCCGCCGCCTCGATCTCAAGCCGCATCCCGAAGGCGGATTTTTTAGCGAAACATATCGGTCGGCGGAGCGCGTGATGCGCAACAAAAACGGCGGCGGTTCCACGGAAACCCGCTCGGCGTCGACAGCGATCTACTACCTGCTCAGTGACGGCGCACATTCGGCGTGGCATCGGATCAAATCCGACGAGGTCTGGCATTTCTATGCGGGCGAGCCGTTGCACGTTCACGTGCTCGACGAGACCGGCGCGCTGGTGACGCACAGACTCGGCAACGCGCTGACGCATGCCGACGCTGTGTTTCAGGCCGTGGTGCCCGCAGGTTTGTGGTTCGCGGCGGAGTGCGCGGATCCGGCGACCTTCGCGCTGGTGGGCTGCACCGTCGCGCCGGGTTTTGAATTCAGCGAATTCGAGCTGGCGGATGTCGATGCGCTGAAAGCGCGGCATCCGCAGCATGCGGCGTTGATCGAGCGGCTAGGGCCCGTTTGAACCCCACCCGCTCATGAAGCTGTCTTCGAAAAAACAGCCTGCGATTACCGGAACGCGTTGATCCGGTCGCGCGTTTCCATCGCGGCCTTCGCTGCGGCTTCGGCGAAATCGTCACCCTTGCCCGCGTAGATAATCGCCCGCGACGAGTTGATCAGCATGCCCGTGCCATTCGCGGTACGGCCGGCGTTGACCGTGGCTTGCACGTCGCCGCCTTGCGCGCCGATGCCCGGAATCAGCAGCGGCATATCGCCGACAATCCCCCGCACCATTTCGATTTCCTTCGGGAACGTCGCGCCGACCACCAGACCCAGTTGGCCGCTTGCATTCCATTTGTCAGCCGCCAGTTGCGCGACGACCTGATACAGCGGACGGCCGCCCGTTTCCAGGAATTGCAGATCGGAGCCACCCGCGTTCGACGTGCGGCACAGCACGATGACGCCTTTGCCTTCGTGCTCCAGATACGGCTGGATCGAATCGAAACCCATGTACGGATTCACCGTGACCGCGTCGGCCTGATAGCGCTCGAACGCCTCGCGCGCATATTGCTCGGCGGTGCTGCCGATGTCGCCGCGCTTCGCATCCAGAATCACCGGCAGGCCCGGATGGTTCGCGTGAATGTGGGCGATCAACTGCTCGAGCTGGTCTTCCGCACGATGTGCCGCGAAGTAGGCAATCTGCGGTTTGAACGACGACGCATACGGCGCCGTTGCGTCGACGATCGTGCGGCAGAAGTCGAAAATCGCTTCGGGCCGGCCCGCGAGCGCGCCCGGGAATTTAGTGGGCTCGGGATCGAGGCCGACGCACAGCAGCGAGTTGGTGCGCTGCCAGGCGTCGTTGAGTGTCTGGATGAAATTGGACATGGTGGGTCTCGCGGCGAGCAGGAAAACGGAAGAGGCGCGTATTTTACCCGTCCTGCGGGGCGGTCCGCGCTGCGAGCGTGCGCAGCGTTGGTCCGGAGCGAGATGCGGACAGGCGAGGCTAGCGTCCGCAACGCGCCCTAGGTGCGCACGGCATCGGCCCGGCGCTCGCGAAGCGTGCGAGCCGATTGCCCGCAGCGCATCAGGGCATGCACACGTCCGCCCTGTCGCGCCACCCTCGCCCGCTACTGCTTGCGCTTCGAGCCGCGCGCTCCCGGCATCGAGCGCAAACCGGTGCGCTCGACGGTGAAGCGGAACGTGCGCGTGAGACGCTCGCCGCGTCCCAGCAAGGTCATGCCGTTTTCACTCGCGCCGCCGGCCAGATTCATCGCGTTGATCGGATGATCGACGGGTTCGAAGCAGAAGAAGTCTTCGCCCGGCGGCGTGTACAGCACGTAGTAATCGGTATCGGCGGCAATGTTCAGCGACAGGCGGCGCTTGGGCCACACCACCGCCGCCTGGCCGCTCCAGCCGGTGAAAGCGTGATTGACGATCGTTTCCGGCAGCGGATACGCCACGCCGAATTGCCAGGCGGGCGGCGCCGGCACGTGCCGCACGGGCAGCCAGTCGTCGCCGGAGAGCCACAGGCCGCCGGCCGCCGCCGACAACTCGGTGTCCGCGTCACGCACGAAGAAGGGATGTACGCCCAGCCCAAAAGGCAGCGCTTCACGCCCGGCGTTTTCGATTTCGAGCGTCACGACGAGCGTCGGGCCGTCCAGCGTATAGGTTTGCGTCGCACTGTATGCGTAGGGCTTGCCATCGCGGCGATCGAGCGTGAGCCGCACGTTTTCACGGTCCGACTCGGCGACCTGCCAGGCCGATTGCCAACCGTCGCCGTGAATCGGCAGGGGTTCGTCGGCGCGATTGCGCGGCACCTCGACGCGACGGCCCGCCACGTTGAAATGGCCGCCGCCGATCCGGTTCGAATACGGCAGCAGCGGATAGCACGCGAGTTCGTTCGGCTGCGTATCGACCCCGACATGTCGGCAGCGCCGAAAGATCGGCGTGAGCGCGCCGTCGTTGCGCCAGTCGAAACGGGTGACGCCGCCACCGAGCGTCGGCGCGACATCGAGACGCAAATGCGCATTGGCGAGCGTAATGCACGCGACATCGCCGCCGCTGGTTTCGCCGACGGCCACCGCCGACGTGCTGGGACCCGGAAGCACCGGATTGGCCGCCGCGGCGAGTCGCGAGCGTCGGCTCTGAGAGGTCTGTGGGGAGGAGGAAACGAGATTCGCAACAGTCATATCTGGCTCCATCGAGAGGCTTGGGACGTTGCCGTCATTGCTGACGGATGCTGTAGGGCGATTTTCTTGACCGGGTCGCCTCTGGGTCCGAACTGCATGCTGCCGATTTGCTGCCACTGGTATTGCAACATCAACTTGCGACACACTTTCAGATTCAATGCCTCATTGCGCTTCGTTGCTGCGTTGCTTCGTTGCTGCCTCGAGACCGAGGCAGCGTCATTCTGCGCTAAGCAGGCGCGCCTTGGAACACCGGTTCCGGCAAACCACGCCGTCCGGGCGTCGCGATGAACACGCCGCCCGCCCGCGTATCGTCGGCGAGCGCGGCAGCATCGAGGTCGCAACGCGCGCTCGTAATGTACAGCGTGCCGAGTTGCGCCCCGCCCAGCGCGACGCAACTGGGCTGCGCGGTCGGCACGTCGACGCGCTCCGTTTCCACGCCGTCCGGGCCATAACGCACCACCCGCCGGCCGCCCCACTGCGCGTTCCACAGCCCGCCGTCGCGATCGACAGTCGAGCCGTCGGGTTCGCCGGTGGCGTCGGTCAGGCGCGTGAAGAGGCGATCGTTGGCGACGCTGCCATCCGCGCGATAGTCGCAGACGCGGATTTCGCGCGTGGGCGAATCGCAGTAGTACATCGTCGCGCCGTCGGGACTGAACGCGATGCTGTTCGAGATCGCCGGCGCGGGCAGCGGCAAACGCTCCAGCGACAAATCGTGATTGAGACGGTAGAACCCGCCGACGGGCTGCACCGGCGCGCTCTCATCTTTGGTCCCGAAGACGAAGCGGCCCTGACGGTCGCAGCGGCCGTCGTTCACGCGCGTGTTCAAACCGGGTTCGACGTCGACGATGCGCCGTGTCTCGCCGGTAGCGAGATCGAAGAACGCGAGATGCGTGGCGAGACCAAGCAACAGGTGATGCGGATCGGCGCACAGCGCAAACGTGGCAAGCCGCTCGGGCATGCGCCAGAACGTGCTGCGGCCGTCGCTCGGGTCATAGCGCCACAGGCGCGCGCCTTCGATATCCGTCCAGTAGAAGCGGCCGGTTTGCGCGCACCATGTCGCGCCTTCGCCGAGCGTGCACTTCGTGTCGAGCAGCAGCGCCGCGCGCTGTGCAGCCGCGCCTGACGAAGCGTTCGCACTCACGCCCAGCCTCCGTCGACGATGATGTCCTGCGCGGTGATCATCTTGCTGTCGTCGGCGGCGAGGAAGAGCGCCATGCGGGCGAGGTCGGCCGGTTCCAGCTCGGCGTCGATACACTGCCCTTCCTTGATCGAGCGACGGCCCGCGTCGTCGAGCCACAGGCGCTTCTGCTTCTCGGTCATCACCCAGCCCGGCACGAGCGTATTGACGCGGATATTGAAGTGACCGAGGTCGCGCGCGAGACCGCGCGTCAAACCCTGCACCGCCGACTTCGACATGACATACACCGGATAGCCGCCGTTCTTCAACATCCAGCTGATCGAACCGAGGTTGATGATCGAGCCGCCGTTGGCCGCCTTCATGTCTTCCATCACCGCTTGCGCCGCGAAGAACTGGTGACGGATATTCACCGCAATGCCAGCGTCGAACGACTCGCGCGTGACTTCGCCGATCGTGTGGCGTTTGTCATTCGCGGCGTTGTTCACCAGCACCTGAATGGGCCCAAGCGTGGCCTTCACGTCGGCGATCGCTTTTTGCAGCGCGTCGATATCGGTGAGATCGCACGGCAAAAACAGCGGCTTGTGCTTCGAATCGCCGAGTTCGTCGGCGAGCGCTTCACCGGCGCTGGCATCGATATCGAAGAACGCGACGCGTGCGCCTTGCGCCGCGAAATGCTCGACGAACGATGCGCCGATGCCGGTCGCGCCGCCCGTGATCAATACCGTGCGATCCACAAGACTCGGATAGCGTGCGAAGGTGCTGTCCGCGAGACGGGCGTTTGCATTGGCCGGAGACGACATCGTTCGATTCCTTTTAGAGCAAGTGAGTGGGTCGCGCGTTTAATCCCGCGAGCCGCGGTTCTTCAACTGGTCGAGCATCACGGCGGCGAGCAGGATCGCGCCGCGCACGAGGTACTGATAGAACGCGTCGATGTTCATCAGGTTCATCACGTTCTCGACCGTACCCATGATCAGCACGCCGATCACGACGCCGGAAATCGTCGCGCGGCCGCCGAGCAGCGAGACGCCGCCCAGGACGCACGCCGAGATCACGTTCAGCTCGAAACCTTCCGCGGCATTCGGCTGACCCGACGTGATACGCGAGGCCAGAATCACACCGGCCAGCGCGGTCACCGCGCCCTGAATCAGGAAGATGTAGACGCGCGTGCGTTCCACGTTGATACCGGCCAGACGCGACGCTTCCGGATTGCCGCCGATGGCGAGCGTATTACGGCCGTACACGGTCTGGTTGAGCATCACGCCGAACACGATGAAGCACAGCAGCGTGACCCAGATCGGCAGCGACACGCCGAAGAAGCTCAAGCCGCCCAGCGCGATGAACGTGTCCGACGACACGCCAACCGCCTGACCGTGCGAGACGATAAAGCCGAGACCGCGGACGATTTCCATCGTGGCGAGCGTGGTGATCAGCGCGTTGATGCGCAGATACGCGATCACCGCGCCGTTGACGAAGCCGATCACGGCGCCCGCCGCCACCGCGGCGATGATCGCAATGAAGGTGTTGCCGGTGGCGTTGAGCACCATCGCGCACAGCACGCCGGCGAACGCGACCGTCGAACCGACCGAGAGGTCGAAGTCGCGCGAGGCCAGACAGAACATCATCGTGCACGCGACCATGCCGATCTGCGAAATCGACAGCGCGAGGCCGAGCATGTTCTCGATCGAGAAGAAGTGATCGACGGTCAGCGACATCGTGATGAACATCACGACGAAGATCACGATCAGGCTGTACTCGGTGATCTGCTGCCACCATTTCGCCTTGTCGTTGGACTGCGGAATCAGCGCATCAGCGGCGCTCTTGGCGGCCTGTTGCGCGAGGTTTTCTCTGGCTTGCATGTTGAAGACTCCTCCCGTTCCCCACGGGTTGCCGGACTTTCGTCCGAATGATGTTCAGGCCGCCTGTTGGGCAGCGGTTTCGGGCAGCGCGGTCGAGCTTTGCGGCAGCGCGAGGCTCAACACCGATTGTTCCGTTGCATCCTTGCGCGCCAGTTCGCCGGAAATCCGGCCCTGGCGCATCACGACGATCCGGTCGGACACGCCGAGCACTTCCGGCAACTCCGACGAAATCATCACGATCGCGCAGCCGCGTTCGGCAAGCTGATAGATCACGTTGTAAATTTCGTGCTTCGCGCCGACGTCGATACCGCGGGTCGGCTCGTCGAGAATCACCACTTTCAGATCCGGCTCGGCCAGCCAGCGCGACAGAATCGCCTTCTGTTGATTACCGCCCGAGAGGAAGCGAATCTTCTGGCGGCGGCTCGGCGTCTTGATCTTCAAGAGCTTGATGAAACGGTCCGCGGTTTCCGCTTCCTTCTTGCGATCGAGGAATATCCCCGCGCGCAGATAGTGACGGCGGCAACTGATGTTGATGTTCTCCGACACGGTCGCCATCGCGACGATGCCTTCTTCCTTGCGGTCTTCCGGACATAGCACGATGCCGTGCCGGATCGCTTCGCCCGCGCTGCGCACCTTGATCGGCTTGCCGTCGAGCACCAGCTCGCCGCCCTTCTTGTGATCTGCGCCGTACACCAGATGCATCAGCTCGCTGCGACCCGCGCCCACCAGACCAAAAAAGCCGACGATCTCGCCGCGCCGCACTTCGAAGCTGGCCGGTTGCGCAAGCGCGTGGCCTTCGATTGCTTTCGCCGCGAAGCGCACTTCGCCTAGCGGCCGCGCCGAATAGTTATAGATGTCCGAAATTTCCCGCCCCACCATCTCGCTGACGATGGTGTCGCGCGACACGCCTTCGAGCGTCGGGTGCGACGCAATCTTGCGGCCGTCGCGGAAGATCGTGCAGGCGTCGCACAGTTCGTAGATCTCGTCCATGCGGTGCGAGATGTAGATCATCGCGCGATTGTCGGCGCGCAGGTCGCGCACGAGCTTGAACAGCACCTCGGTCTCGCGGTGCGACAGCGAGCTGGTCGGCTCGTCCAGGGCGATCACGCGCGCGTTGCGCAGCAGCGCCTTGCAGATTTCCACCATCTGGCGTTGCGCGATCGAGAGCTTGCGCAGCTTCGCGTTCGGATCGAGCGCCACGCCCATCGCTTCGAGGCGTTCGCGCACGAAGCGTTTGGCTTCGCGCTTGTTGACCCAGCCGAGCGAGTTCGGCAACTGGCCAAGCAGCAGGTTTTCCGCGACCGTCAGATCGGGCACGTATTGCAGTTCCTGGTGAATCACCGCGATCCCCGCCGCGATCGACGACGCCGCGCTCGAGAAGCGCACCTCGTTGCCGTCGATCATCACGCGGCCCGAGTCGGGCTGATATTCACCGCCGAGAATTTTCAGCAGGGTCGATTTCCCTGCGCCGTTTTCGCCCATCAGGCCGTGCACCTGGCCGACGTTGACGTCGAAGGACACACCGTCGAGCGCGCGCACGCCTGGAAAGACTTTGCCGATATTGTCAAAACGTAGCGTCGCTGACACTTCGCCTCCTAATGCTTCGTGTGAACCGTCTGTCTCTACTGCCGATCTTTTATGGCTGCTGCCGGCGCGCGCTCTCTTCCGCGAAAGGGAAACACGCACCGGCAGTTCACTTCATGTCACCGCGTCCCAACCAAACCGCTTAGTTGGCCGCGAGGCCCATCTTCTGGCGCACATCGGCAACGTTGTCACGCGTGGCCAGCATGCCGCTGGTCAGCGTCAGTGCCGGCGGTGCCTTGCCTTGCGTGATCCAGTCGTACATCAGCGTCGAGGTTTCTTCGCCATGGCGCTTCGGGCTGATGATGACCGTGCCGTAGAAGCCCGTCGGCGACGGCTTCTTGAACTCGTTCAGCGCCGATTCCGATCCGCCGATGCCGATACCGATCATGTTGTCCGCCTTGAAGCCGCGGCCTTCCGCTGCGCGCACCGCGCCGAGCACACCTTCGTCGTTCAGCGCGTAGGCCACCCAGTGCTTGAAGTTCGGATTTTTCGTCAACGCGATGTTGGCGGCGTTGAACGCGTTTTCCGTGTCGGTCTTCGCTTGCGGCGCGGCGATGATGTTCGCCTTCGGGAAGCCGGCGGCAATCAGGGCGTCAGTCGCGCCGCTCGTGCGGTCATGCGCGGTCGGCAGCTGTTCGTAGGTCACGTCGATCGCGCCCACGTCCTTCATGTCCCAGCCGCGCTTCTTGATTTCCGCCGCCAGGCCGTCGCCGACCTGCTTGCCGATGTTGTATGCCGAGATGCCCATATGCGGCACCGACGCGATCGGCTTGCCCGCGCCGTCGACCAGACGGTCGTCCACCGTCATCATCTTCAGGCCGTCGGCCTTCGCCTTCGCGACGATGCCCGGTCCGAGCTTGACGTCCGGCGTGCAGATCACGAAGCCTTGCGCCTTCTGCGCCGACAGATTGTCGATTGCGCTCATCACCTTCTCGCCCGACGGCGCGCCGATCTTCACCAGCGTGAAGCCCTTCTCCTTGGCGGCGATTTCGGCGAACTTCCACTCGTCCTGGAACCACGGCTCTTCCGGCTGCTTCACGAGGAAGCCGATCTTCACCGGATCAGCGGCTTGCGCGACCGGTGCGTTGAAGAGCACACCCGTCGCCGCTGCTGCAAGCGTGAGGAAAATTCTACGTTTCATGATGCGTGTCTCCTGACTAATTGGTAACGAGAAGGTATCGGCCGCGTCTTCTTGTACCGGTTGTGACACACGCGGCCAGCGCGTCGTCCGGTGTACTCCTTGCGCCCCTGCGCAATCCGGGTCTTGCAAAAATCAGTCGTGATACAGCGCCGAGCGCCCACCATCCACGGTGATGCAGGTGGCGTTGATGAACGGCGCTTCGTCCGAGGCGAGAAACACCGCCGTCATCGCCACCTCTTCCGGGCGGCCGATGCGCTTCATCGGTTGCAGATCCAGCGTCGCCTGCTGCGCGGCGGCCGGATCGGCCTGTTCGTTCCACCAGTCGTGCGTCAATTGCGTTTCGATGTAACCCGGCGCGATCGCGTTGACCCGCACGTTGCGCGGCGCGTATTCGATGCCGAGCGCGCGGGTCAGGCCAATCACACCGTGCTTGGCCACCGGATACGGAAAGCAGCCCGGAATGATCTTGAACGAGTGCGTCGAAGCGATATTCACGATGCTCCCCGCGCCGCGTTCGACCATGCCCGGCAGCACCGCGCGGCAACCGTTCCACACGCCGTCGAGATCGACGGCGAAGCAACGGCGCCAGTCGTCGTCGGTCATGGTCAACGGATCGCAGAACACGTTGATGCCGGCGTTGTTCACCAGCACGTCGACCGAGCCGAATGCGCGTTCGGCTTCGCTCACCGCGTGCTGAACCGAAGCCGCCTGCGTCACGTCCGTAGGCACCGCGAGCACGCGCGCGCCGGTTTGCGACTTGATATGCTCCGCCGTCTGCTGCGCGGTTTCGATGTCCAGTTCGGCCAGCACGACTGCCGCGCCCTCGCGCGCGAACGCATGCGCGATCGCCGCGCCGATGCCGCGACCGGCTCCGGTGACGAGAGCAACTTTGCCGGCGAGTCGCTTCATTTCTTCGCACCCGCGCGGGCAATGCGCAAACCGTTGATGAACGCCTTCGCGTGCGATGCGGTCACGGCCGCGCTCTGACCCGGCTTGTACAGCGCCGAGCCGAGGCCGAAGCCGTTCGCGCCCGCGCTGAGAAACGGCCCCATGTTGTCGGGCGTGATGCCGCCGACCGGCACCAGCGGCACTTCCGCCGCGATCACCGCGCGCCATGCCTTCACGACCTGGCAGCCGAGTTGTTCGGCGGGGAACATCTTCAGCACGTCGGCGCCGTTCTTCAGCGCGATGAACGCTTCCGTCGGCGTCGCGACGCCCGGCGCGCAGGCCATGCCTTGCGCTTTCGCGGCGCTGACCACTTCCGGATCGCTATGCGGCATGACGATCAGTTCGCCGCCCGCCGACTTCACGTCGTTGACGAAACTCGGATGCAGCACCGTGCCCGCGCCGACGATCGCATCCGCCGGCAACACCTTGCGGATCGCAGCGATGCTGTCGAACGGCTGCGGCGAATTCAGCGGCACTTCGACGATCCGGAAGCCGGCTTCGTAAAGCGCCTGGCCGTGCTCGGCGGCATCGGCGGGCGTCACGCCGCGCATGATCGCGATCAGCGGACAGGCCTCGAACGCCGCGATCAAACCCGCGTGCGGCATGTACGGAGCGGGCAGATTGATGTGAGGTTGCATGTCGGTTCCTTGTTTCGTAAGCGGCGGCGTTGCCGGTTAGCCGGCGCGTGCCGCGTGAGCGGCCGGATTGACCAGCCCTGCCTGTGAGGCGACGCGCCACAGGCCGCGCTCGGTGGCGTGCTTGACCAATTCCGCCTGAGTGCAGCCGAACTGCGCCAGCGCGAGGCGGTAGCGCTCGCACAGCGCTTCGTTGCCGATCAGGCGCAGGCTCTGCCCGGCGAGCGTGCTTTGCTGTTGCGTGAGCACCGCGTCGAGGCCGGCCAGTTCGTGCCCGATCAGCAATCCCGACAGATAGTCGGGCTGTTGTTCGCGCGACAGTTGTCCGGTGAGGCCGAGCGTGCGCGAACTGAATATGGTCGCGAGCACACCCGCCTGACCCTTTTCCCGCGCGATGTTCACGCCGTGCAGGAATGCGCCGGTGTCCGGCAGATCCGGCGTGAGCATCGTGCGGCCGAGGATCGTGTGCTCGCGCAATGCCGCGAACACTTCGCCGGTCATGAAGGTGTGAAAACGTTCGATCCGGCCCGCCTGCACCACCGCCCATTTCGCGTGAGTGCCGGGCAGACCGATCAGTGCGCGCTTGCTGTCGGCGGGATGGGTGGCGTTCGTGGCGTTCGTGGCGTTCGTCACGTTCGCTTCTTCGCCGAGCGCGCCAAAAATCTGCGTTTCTTCGCCGCGCATGACGTTGGGCAGTTCGCCGCGCTGCAGGACGCCCGGCACGATATGCAGCGTCACACCGCAGGCTGCCTCGACGCGGACGATGCCGGCCACCAGCGCATCGGCGCTCGCCGGCGTATCCACATAAGGCGCTTCCAGCCAGCCTTGCGCGCTGCCGACCATCCCTGCCGCGATCACCGGCACGCCGGGCGCGTCTGCGAGCCAGGCGCCGCAGACGTCCTCGAAAGCCGCGTCGAAGCCGCCCTGCTCCGCGCTGCGCGGCAGATTCATGATGCCCGCCGTCGATGCGCGCGTGGCCAGCACATTGCCGGACGCGTCATACAGATACGCGCGCAGCGAGGTCGTGCCCCAATCGAGCGCGATCAGCGCGGCGTGCGCGTGCGTGGTGTCGACTGCGCCTGCTGCGGCGTGGCTGACTGCCGGGGTGGGAGAACCCGCTTGCTTCATCGCTTGATCCTGCGGGTTGCCGGTTGCGGGGCGCGCCAGCCGAGTTCTTCCGAGATCGCGCGCGCTTCGCGCTGCACGACCGGAATCAGTTCGTCCATGCGTTCGAGCGACATATACGGAATCGTGCTCGCCACCGAGAGCGCCGCCACCACCGCGCCCGACGCATCGCGCACCGGGGCCGCGACGCAGCGGATCGACGCCTCGTTTTCTTCGAGGTCGAAGGTGTAGCCGCCGGCGGCGTAGTTGGTCATGCGCTGCATGAAGGTCTGCGCGTCGGGACGGTTATCCGGCTTGAAGCTGACGCCGGCGAGCGCGCGACGCGATGCATCGAAAAGCGACTGCCAGACGTCCGGCGTGAGATCGAGCATCATGGCCTTGCCGATTCCCGTCGACGCCAGCGGCATGCGGTGCCCGACGCGCGAGCGCATTTCGAGGCCACGCGTGCCGGGGATCTTGTCGATGTACAGCACGTCGTCGCCATCGCGCACGCCGAGGTGGATCGTGTCGAGCGTCTGTTCCGCGAGCGATTCGAGATGCTGACGCGCGACCGCGGTGAGCGGCATCTGTTCGAGGGCGATCGTGCCGAGTTCGATCAGCTTCGGGCCGAGCAGGTAGCCGCCTTGCACCTGGCGGAGATAGCGGGCCTGCACGAGGCTGCTCACCAGCCGATGCGTCGTGCTGCGGGTCGTGCCGAGCGCGGCGCCGAAGGTGCGCAGGTCGCGCACGCCGGCTGCGGCTGCTTCCAGGATCGCCAGGCCGCGCAGGAGCGTTTGCGTGCCCGCTTGCTGCGGTGTGATGTCGAGCAGCGTGCTGGGTAAGGCGATTCCGTCGACCGGGACCGGTTGGACAGCGGCGCTGGCGCGGGGCGCTTTCGTGGCCGGCGTCGGGCGCGGCGCGGCGCGGGGCGCTTGATCGGCGGATGACGCCAGATCGGCTTCGGGCGCGGACGCGGCGTGAGTGGGCATCGCTTTGTTCATGGCGATTCGCTTTTCGGTGGTTTTTTTGCGCTTACAGCGCGGGGCCGGAGAGGGGGCCTTGGGTGCTCGCCGTGCGCGCCGTTCTGGCGATGCTTTGGGCGATGCTTTGGGCGTCGTGATGCTGCCTTTTTGCCTTGGGCATGGTTGGCTTTGTCTCCGGTTTTTTTGCTGTCGCTTTGGCGCTGCGTGGGCTTTTTTTTGCCGTTGCTTTGTTGCGCTTTGCGTGTTGGTTCGGATTGTAGGGCGGTTTTTGGGAAACCTCCAATATGTGAGTGGTTGATCCATATAATGGGAAGGTTGGCGCGTTGGGTTTTTTGTGGCCGCTTTGGGTTTTTTGGCCTTTCCTTGCTTTGTTA
>NZ_JARESX010000064.1:0-42608 GCF_046026435.1 Paraburkholderia sp. RL17-381-BIF-C
GGCGCTGTCGGAAGATCAGTTCTGACGCTGCTTCTGCTCTTAAACCTCGCTTGAAAAAACAAACGGCGCCTCGAAAGGCGCCGTTTGTTTTTGTCGATCTGGTCTGCGAGATCACACACTAGCTCAACCGCTCGCGAAGCGTCGTTAAACCTCAGGCATAAGCCGGGCGATGCGCGCCGCCAATCTCGCCGAGATAGCGATGCACCGACAGGTCGTCTGCCTTGATGGCCGGTTGCTTGCCCGACATGACGTCGGCGAGCAGTTGGCCTGAGCCGCACGACATCGTCCAGCCCAGCGTGCCGTGGCCCGTGTTCAGGAACAGATTCGCCACCGGCGTGCGGCCGACGATCGGCGTGCCGTCCGGCGTCATCGGGCGCAGACCGGTCCAGAAGGTAGCTTTCGACGTATCGCCGCCGCCCGGGAACAGGTCGTTCACGCACAGTTCCAGTGTTTCGCGACGCGCCTGGCGCAGCGATTTGTCGAAGCCGACAATCTCAGCCATGCCGCCCACGCGAATCCGGTCGTCGAAACGCGTGATCGCAATCTTGTAGGTTTCGTCGAGCACGGTCGACACCGGTGCCGACGCTTCATTGACGATCGGCGCGGTAATCGAATACCCCTTGAGCGGATAGACCGGGATCTTGACGAGACCCGACAGGAACTGGGTCGAATACGAACCCAGTGCGACGACGAACGAATCGGCACGCACGAGTTCTTCGCCGCACTTCACGCCGGCGATGCGGTCGCCGGCCATGGCGAGCGCGTCGATCGGCGTGTTGTAGCGGAATTTGACGCCCAGTTGCTCGGCCAGCGCGGCGAGGCGCGTGGTGAACATCTGGCAGTCGCCGGTTTCATCGCCCGGCAGGCGCAGACCGCCGGTCAGCTTGTGGGACACCGCGGCGAGCGCCGGTTCCGCTTGCGCGAGTTCAGCCGGCGAGAGTAGTTCATACGGCACGTTAGCTTCCCGCAGTACGGCGATGTCTTTCGCGGCGCCGTCGAACTGCTGCTGCGTGCGGAACACCTGCAGCGTGCCGCCGGTGCGGCCTTCGTACTGGATGCCGGTTTCGGCGCGCAGCGCTTGCAGGCAATCGCGGCTGTATTCGGCGAGGCGGACCATGCGGCCCTTGTTCACCGCATAGCGCGACGACGTGCAGTTTTGCAGCATCTGCCACATCCATTGCAACTGGAATTGCGTGCCGTCGAGGCGGATCGCGAGCGGCGCGTGTTTCTGGAACATCCATTTGACGGCCTTCAGCGGCACGCCCGGCGCGGCCCAAGGCGACGCGTAGCCCGGCGAGATCTGACCGGCATTGGCGAAACTGGTTTCGAGCGCCGGGCCGGCCTCGCGATCGATAACGGTCACTTCATGACCGGTGCGCGCCAGGTAATACGCACTCGTCACCCCGACGACGCCACTGCCCAAAACGACGACTCGCATAGATGCTCCAGGATATTCAGATGAGGTCTGAGGGCGGCGCGCTCGTCGAGTCGTTGGAATTCGTTCGATTAACGAGGTGTAACGCGGATCGCCCAGTGTTAACCGCTATACTATTAACAGTCAGGCAGGTTTTGTTATTGTATTTTCAAGATTTTCAGCAAAAACATCATGCGTACACAGCGCCAACCGGTCCGGGCTCTCGACAAACTCGATCACAAGATCCTGCGGCTCTTGCAGCAGGATGGCCGCATGGCCATGAAAGACCTGGCTGAGCAGGTTGGGTTGTCCGTGACGCCGTGCATCGAGCGCGTCAAGCGGATGGAGCGCGACGGCGTGATAACCGGCTACCACGCGCGCGTGAACCCGGCGGAGTTGGGCGCGGCGCTGCTGGTGTTCGTCGAGATCACGCTGGATCACAAGAGCGGCAACATGTTCGACCAGTTCCGCCGTGAGGTGCAGAAGATTCCCGAAGTGCTGGAGTGCCACCTCGTGTCGGGCGACTTCGACTATCTGATCAAGGCGCGCATCGGCGAAATGGCTGATTACCGGAAGCTGCTCGGCGACATCCTGCTGCAACTGCCCGGCGCGGTGCAGTCGAAAAGCTACGTGGTGATGGAGGAGATCAAGGAAACGCTGACAATCGCAGTCGGGGATTAAACAGCACGGCAAGCGCAAGACGGGGCTCGACAAACGGCGTAAACACTGTATATTTGTACAGGTATTTTACGCCGTTTGTGCTTTGCGTTTTCTAGCCGTGACCGACTCCGACTCCGAACCCGTCAACGAATTTCCGATCGCGCCGCCCGCGCCTCGCAAGGGCCGCGGCGCGGTGACGAACCTGCAAGGCCGCTACGAAGTCGACCAGCGCGAAGCAGTGGACGACGGCTGGCTGCCAGCGGCGGAAGGCGATGACGAGCCGAAAGTCTTGCGCACGCAAGTCTTCGAAGAGCGGGCCAAGACCATTCTTACGCGCAATGCGTCGCCGGACATTCCGTTCGGCGTGTCGCTCAACCCGTATCGGGGCTGTGAGCACGGCTGCATTTATTGTTTTGCGCGGCCCACGCACAGCTATTTGGGACTGTCCCCCGGCCTCGACTTCGAAAGCCGGATCTACGCCAAGGTCAACGCACCGGAGTTGCTCGAGCGGGAGTTGTCGAAGAAGACCTATGTGCCGGAGCCGATTGCGCTGGGCGTCAATACGGACGCCTGGCAGCCCGCCGAGCGTGATTTGCGGCTCACGCGCCGTGTGATTGAAGTGCTCAGCGAGCGGCATCATCCGTTCGCGGCGATCACCAAGTCGTCGCTGATCGAACGCGATCTCGATCTGCTAGCGCCTATGGCGGCGCGCGGGCAATTCATGGCGGCCATCACCATCACCACGCTCGACGCCGAGATCGCTCGCACGCTCGAACCGCGAGCGGCCACGCCGTCTCGGCGGCTGCGCACCATTCGCACGCTGAGTGAGGCGGGCATACCGGTCGGCGTCAGCATCGCACCGGTGATTCCGTTCGTCACCGAACCGGACATGGAGCGTGTGCTGGAGGCCTGTGCGGAGGCCGGCGCAAGCAACGCAAGCTACATCGTGCTGCGTCTGCCGTGGGAAGTCGCGCCGCTATTCAAGGACTGGCTCGCGGCGCATTTTCCCGATCGCGCCGAGCGGGTCATGGGCCGCGTGCGGGACATGCGGGGCGGGAAAGACTACGACTCTTGCTTCTCGTCGCGAATGAAGGGAGAAGGCTTGTGGGCGGACCTGCTCAAGCAGCGATTCCAGAAAGCGGTGCGCCGGCTCGGCTTGAACCAGCGTGATCGCGGCATTCTGGATATGTCGCACTTTCGCCGGGCGGAAGCGCCGCGTGCCCATGAATCGGTGCGCGACGATCCTCAACTGGATCTTTTTTAACGCTGCGTGAGACGGATCACTGCGAGAGTGCTTTGGCCGCCTGCACCTGACCTTCAAAGTAGGTCTGGAACGAGATGGCGAGCCCCGTCATCAGCAGGAAGGCGCCGATCAACAGTGAAAAAATCACGACGAAGATGACTGTCCAGCCAGAGCGGCTCTTGCGTTGGCTCTGGGCGTTGAATTGCGCGTCCCACTTTTCGTCCGGACGCAGCCCGTAGACGATCGCAGCGAGAAACGCGGCGAGCAGCGAAACCGCACCGGGAAACGCCAACACCCAGCCGAGCATGGAAGCCCGTTCGCTGGCCACCACCAGCATGGCGCCTGGAATGCCGATCAGCGTACCGATCACGTGCGCCCAGCCGTAGATGTCGCGCGTGCCGTACAGATAGAAGCGATGAGCGCCGAGGCAGCCGAAGAAGAACGCCAGTGCGGCGGTAATCGTCTTGGATCTGAAACGCGGGGAAGTCGAAGCAAGGGTGGACATGTAGGCGAGGTCAGAGTGACAGGCGGTCGAAAGGAACGGCGCGCGGCTCGCGCGGACCGACGCGCATTCTACGCCCGCCACACGGCGCCGGTCACGTGGCGGGCGGCGCGGCGGTTTTGCGATAAATGCCGGAGTTAGTAGGGTTGCATCCGCGGGGTGGCTAGCTGGTTCGGAAGGACGGCGGCGTTTCGGGCGCGCTGCGGCTGAATGTCGCTGACGGCTCTCTACGGCGCGGAGTAAGTGACGCGGTAAACCGCTCCGGCGTAGTCGTCGCTGATCAGGAGTGAACCGTCGGGTAGGGGCAACACGTCGGCGGGACGGCCCCATACGGCCTCGCCGGGTTGCAGCCAGCCTTCCGCAAAGACTTCCTGGCGGGCGTTGCCGCCATCCGGGTCCGTGACGACATGCACGACGCGATAGCCAACCTTCTTGCTGCGATTCCACGAGCCGTGCTCGGCGACGAAAATCGTATTCCGGTAAGCGGGCGGAAACATCGAGCCGCTGTAAAAGCGCATGCCGAGCGCGGCGACGTGCGCACCGAGTTTGACCGCCGGCGGCGTGAACCCGCTGCACGGATAGTCCTTTCCGAACTCGGGATCGGGCGTGCTGCCGCCGTGGCAGTAGGGGAAACCGAAATCCATCCCGGCGCGCGGCGCGCGGTTGAGCTTGTCGTCCGGGACGTCGTCGCCCAGCAGGTCGCGGCCGTTGTCGGTGAACCACAGTTCATGCGTCACCGGATGCCACGCGAAACCGACCGAATTGCGGATGCCGCGTGCCACGACTTCATAGTGGCTGCCGTCCGGGTTCATGCGGCCGATCAGGCCGAAACGGTCGCGGTCTTTCAGGCAGACGTTGCAGGGCGCACCTTGCGGCACGTAAAGCTTGCCGTCCGGGCCGAAAGCGATGAATTTCCAGCCATGGTGCGTCTCGGTAGGCAAGGTGTCGATCACGACGGCAGGCTTGGGCGGATCGTTCAGGTGCGTGTCGATCGCATCAAAGCGAACAATTTTCGATACCGCCGAAACATAGAGCGCGCCATCGCGCCATGCCACGCCCGCCGGCGTTTCCAGCCCGGAAGCAATCACGTGGCGGGCTGTCACGTGCCCATTTTGCAATTCGAGCGCGTAGACGTGGCCGTCCAGGCTGCCTATATAAAGAATGCCCTTCGGCGAGAGCGCCATGGCTCGCGCGCTGGGCACGGCGTCCGACAAGACTTCAATGCGAAAGCCCGGCGGTAGTTTGATCCGGTCTACCGGCAGTGCGGCGAGCGCCGGCAGGGCCGTCGCGGCGAGCAAGACGGCCGTGCCCGTGTTCAGAGTCCTGCTTCGCAGAATGCACGCCGAGCCGGCAAGTCGCGCAACGGTGCCAAGAAAATCGCGCAAAAACACAATGGGTGGCAGGAGTTTCAAGGGCGCTCCGTCAGGTAATTCGGGCGTTTCGGCGTGGTGCGAGGTCCCCGCCTGTCAGGCCGGCACAAGCCCGTTGCTCAGTTTATCCCGGTAAGTGTTTGTTATGGCGTCGGTTTCCCGCTATAATCGCGTGTTTCAGTCGTTCCGAACCCCGGTTTTCAAGGATTCTAGTATGGTCATCATCCGCTTGGCTCGTGGCGGCTCCAAGAAGCGCCCGTTCTACAACATCGTCGCAACCGATTCGCGTAACCGTCGTGACGGCCGCTTCATCGAGCGCGTTGGCTTCTACAACCCGGTCGCTACGAAGGGTGAGTCGCTGCGTATCGCTCAAGACCGCCTGACGTACTGGCAAGGCGTTGGCGCACAACTGTCGCCGACCGTCGAGCGTCTCGTGAAGGAAGCTGCAAAGGCGCAGCCGGCTGCTTAATGGTAGCTAGCCTGCGTATCGTCGTCGGTTCGTCCGGCGGCTCTCGCGGTTTGCGTGAGCGGCCCAATGAGCAGTCCGATGCGCGAGTTGTTTTGCTGAAGCAGGCGTCGAAGCTGGCAGTGAGGTTCTCTTATGTCTGAGCGTGATTCCGGCAGTTCAGGTAGCGCCAAGGCAGTAGCCCCGCGCGCGAAGACGTCTGATCAGGCGCCGTTCGGTGCATTCGTCCGTAAGCCGGTCGAAAAAGCCGAGGGCAAGGCGAAAGCCAATGTTGCAAACGCCGGTTCTGGTGCAGCAGAAATGCGCATGGAAACGGTGGAAAGCTGGCCGGCCGATGCGGTCGAGGTCGGTGCAATCGTCGACGCTTACGGCCTCAAAGGCTGGGTCAAGGTAGCCGCGCATGCGGATGCCGGACATGGCGGCGACGCTTTGCTGAGCGCGAAGCGCTGGTGGCTGCTCAAAGGCCAGGAGCGCAAATCGGCGCCGTCGTTGCAAGCGAAAACGCATAGCGACAGTGTGGTGGCCCATCTGGGCGGCGTCACTGATCGCGACGTGGCGCTGGCACTGCGCGGCTCCCGCGTCTATATCAGCCGCAGCGAGTTTCCGGCTCTCGAAGTCGACGAATTCTACTGGGTCGACCTGCTCGGCCTGGATGTGGTGAATGTTGCCGGGGTCAATCTCGGCAAGGTTGCAGACATGATCGACAACGGTGCGCACTCGGTGATGCGTATCGAATATCCGGCTACCGACAAAAGCGGCAAGCCGGTCACCGGCGAGCGTTTGATCCCGTTCGTCGGCGTCTTTGTCAAAACGGTGGACCAGGCGGCGAAGCAGATCACTGTCGACTGGGAAGCCGATTATTAAATCATTCGCTGAATGGAGAGAGCGATGCAGTTCGATGTCGTCACGCTCTTTCCTGACATGTTTCGTGCGCTGACCGACTGGGGTATCACCAGTCGCGCGGCGAAACAGGAGCGCTACGGTTTGCGTACGTGGAATCCACGCGATTTCACGACCGACAACTACCGCACAATCGACGATCGCCCTTACGGCGGCGGACCCGGCATGGTCATGCTGGCCAAGCCGCTGGAAGATGCAATCGGCGCGGCGAAAGCGGCGCAGGCGGAGCAGGGTATCGGCGCGTCGCGCGTCGTGATGATGTCGCCGCAAGGCGCCACGCTGAATCACGACCGTGTCATGCAGTTCGCGGCCGAACCCGGCTTGATCCTGTTGTGCGGGCGCTATGAAGCGATCGACCAGCGTTTGCTCGACCGTGTCGTCGACGAAGAAGTCAGCCTTGGCGACTTCGTGCTGTCTGGCGGAGAATTGCCGGCCATGGCGTTGATGGATGCCGTGGTGCGTCAGTTGCCCGGCGTGCTCAACGACTCGCAGTCTGCGGTGCAGGATAGTTTTGTCGACGTGCTGCTGGATTGCCCGCATTACACGCGCCCTGAGGAATACGACGGCGTGCGTGTGCCCGATGTGCTGCTCGGCGGCCATCATGCGGAGATCGAAGCATGGCGTCGGCGTGAAGCCTTGCGCAACACGTTGAACAAACGGCCGGATCTGATCGTGAAGGCCAGAAAGAACAAGATGTTGAGCCGTGCCGATGAGGCATGGCTTGCGAGTCTCGCGAAGGAAGAGTCGAAGGCGTAAAGCCTCGGGTCTTTCAAGCGGACACCAGGCGGCGCCGCGCATGCGTGCACGGCGCCTGATGTGAACCCATCCTCTATCGGGGCCGTAGCCGAGCGCAATAAGGAAACTTAGTGCAAGGCAGGTACGAACGCCGACAAGATGGACTTAGGAGTCAGTGATGAATCTGATTGCAAAACTCGAGCAGGAAGAAATCGCGCGCGCCCTCGGCGAGAAGACCATTCCCGAATTCGCTCCCGGCGATACGGTGATCGTCAGCGTGAACGTGGTTGAAGGTACGCGTAAGCGTGTTCAGGCTTACGAAGGCGTCGTGATCGCCAAGCGTAACCGTGGTCTGAATTCGTCGTTCATCGTCCGCAAGATTTCGTCGGGCGAAGGCGTCGAGCGTACGTTCCAGACGTACTCGCCGCTGCTGGCAAGCATCGTCGTCAAGCGTCGTGGTGACGTGCGCCGTGCGAAGCTGTACTACCTGCGCGACCGTTCGGGCAAGTCGGCCCGGATCAAGGAAAAGCTGGTCTCGAAAGACCGCGCTGCTTCCCAAGCGTAAATGCTGTAAGAAAAAGCACCCCTCGCGGGTGCTTTTTTGTTTGCCAGGTCAAAATAGCGGCATGTCCCCTATCCGCCTATTTCGAGAGACCCGTTGATCCGCCCCGTCTTTGAGCCTGAAACTCTGCCTGTCGAAGCGACGGGCGCCGATCTGCCGCCGGTGGCCGGCGACCGTCTCACGCCTGACGGCCTGCGCGCACGCTTCGAGCAGCGCCTTGCCTGGACTCCCGAACCCATCGTCGAAGCGCCGTGGCGCGATACGCATGCCGATCCGCGAGTCGCCGCGGTGCTGGTACCGCTGGTGGTGCGCGAGCGCGGCCTGACCGTGCTGCTGACCCAGCGCGCCGACCATCTGAACGATCATGCGGGGCAGGTGAGCTTTCCCGGTGGCCGTCACGAACCCTTCGATGCCGACGCCACCGCCACCGCGCTGCGTGAGGCACAGGAAGAGGTGGGTCTTGCGCCCTCGCGTGTGGAGATTCTCGGCGCCTTGCCGGACTACCTGACGGGCACTGGTTTTCGCGTGACGCCGGTAATCGGCCTCGTGCATCCGCCGTTCACAGTGAAAGCGGACGCGCTCGAAGTGGCCGAAGTCTTCGAAGTGCCACTCGCCTTTCTCATGAACCCCGCCCATCACGAAGAGCGCGTGTTTCGCTACGAGGGCGGTGAGCGGCGCTTCTTCGCCATGCCGTATCCGCGTGCCGCGTCGGCCGAAGCGCAGGCTGCGGAGAGCGGAAGCGAGCTCGGTGGTCACTACTTCATCTGGGGCGCAACGGCGGCGATGCTGCGCAACTTCTATCGCTTCCTCGCGGCGTAAACCGCACGGGACTGTGCAGTTGTTGGGTGTTTGTCAACGACTGCGCTCAGTCGCATCCGACCCTGTGCTATCGTTATAAAACAATCGTAAAACTCGAAAAGCACGGCGCATCGCATGACTTTTTTCTCTGTATTGCTGGCTCTGATCATTGAACAGGTGCGTGCGCTTTCACCGAATAATCCGGTGTCCGCGTTGCTTCAATACCATGCGGAATCGGCGGCGCACGGATTCGATGCCGGCAAGCCGAAGCATGGCTTGCTCGCCTGGCTCGTGGTGGTGGTGCCTTGGACGTTGGCCGTGGCGCTCGTCTACTACGTGCTGTATCACATCCATTTCGCACTGGCGTTCCTGTGGAACGTCGCGGTGCTGTACTTCACGCTCGGCTTTCGCCAGTTCAGCCATTACTTCACGGACATCCACCTCGCGTTGAATAACGACGACGTGCCGCACGCGCGTGAAATCCTGAACGAATGGACCGGGCTCGATACCGTCGATATGCCCGTCAGCGAAATCGTGCGTCATACGCTGATTCATGCGGTGGTCGCTTCGCATCGGCATGTGTTCGGCGTGTTCTTCTGGTTTCTGATTCCGGTCGGTCCGGCGGGCGCGGTGCTATATCGGATTGCCGAGTATCTGGCGCGCACGTGGGCACGTCCGGTCGACGATCGCACGGTTGCGTTTTCGAGCTTTGCACAGCGCGCCTTCTTCGTGATCGACTGGGTGCCAGCGCGGCTGACGTCGCTGGGCTTTGCGATTGTCGGCAATTTCGAAGACGCGATTTATGCATGGCGCAATCATGCGCGCCAGTGGCCGGATGCGAACGACGGCGTGTTGCTGGCCGCGGGCAGCGGTGCATTGGGCGCACGTTTGAGCGGGCCGCTTGCCGAGCCGTCGAGTCTCGACGCATTAGCCACCGGCGACGGCGGCCCGATGCAGGTCGGCGACGACTGCACGCCGCGCACGCTGCAATCGGCTGTGGGGTTGGTGTGGCGCGCGGTGGTGCTGTGGATGATTCTGCTGTTGATGCTGACGATTGCAGTGTGGCTGGCTTAAAGTCGCTTAGCTGATCTTGATTGGCATAAAAAAACCGGACAACGTCCGGTTTTTTTTATGCCTGCAACTCGCCCTGAAATAAGCGCCCTGAAATAAGCTGACACCGATCTCGTTCGGAATCACCCATCCCGCGGATCGCGCGCCGTCCCGCACTGCCAGCACACCGTAAACTGCGCCTCGAGCGTTTCACCACAGTGCCGACACCGCCAGCCGGGCGTTCCCGCCGCCGGCCCGTGCGAGGCTGCATCGATCAACCTTCGCGCCATCGCCTCATCACGTTCGTCGACGAGCCAAAGCTCCGGCGAGCACTGATCCGCCGGAATATCGCCGAGCGCGCCGTTCAGATAACGGTTGTGCAACTCGCAAGCAATGCCCGCGGTGGCCAGCACATTGACCCAGTGCTGCCCGATGATCAGATTCGGCGCGCGCATCAGTTTCATGTCAGCGCACGATCTGGCTGGCTTCGTGCACGAGTTGCGCATACAGCGCATGCCGTTCGGGGCGGATGCGGCCGTCCGCGACCGCTTCGAGGATCGCGCAACCGGGCTCATGCAAGTGATGGCAGTTGTAGAAGCGGCAGTTCGGCAGTAACGGCCTGAACTCGGGAAGCGCGCGCTCGAGTCGGCCCTCGGTCAGATGATGCAGGCCGAACTCCTGGAAGCCAGGTGAGTCGATCAACGAACCGCCTATGCCGTCCGCACTGTCCGGCAGCGGATAGAGACGCGTGAAAGTCGTCGTATGGCGCCCGCTATTGAGCGCCGTAGAAATTTCGCGCGTGGCGACTTCGGCATCGGGAATCAGCAGATTGACGAGTGTGGATTTGCCCATGCCCGACTGGCCGAGCAGCAGCGTCGAATGACCATGCAGATGTTCGATCAACGCGGCACGTGCGGCCTCGGGCTGAGTCTTGATCGACACTTCCACGACCGTATAACCCAACGCGCGATACGGCTCGAGCCGTTTGCGCGCGCCTTCGAGCGCACCGGTCACGTCGGTCTTGTTCAGTACGATCAACGGCTTCAGTTCGTTCGCCTCGGCCGCGACGAGCGCGCGGCCGAGCAGGTCTTCGCTGAAGTGCGGTTCAGTGGCGAGCACGATCAGCAACTGGTCGAGGTTGGCCGCGAACAGCTTCGACTTGTACTGATCCGACCGGTACAGCAGATTGCGCCGTTCGCCGATCTCGACGATCACGCCTTGATCCGCCGAAGCCAGCTCGTAAATCACGTGATCGCCGACCGCCACCTCGCTGCGCTTGCCGCGCGGGAAGCATTGAAGCATGGCGCCGCCGTCGTCCGGTGCGACGAGATAGTGGCGGCCATGCGCGGCCACCACGAGGCCGCCTACACGCGCGCTGGACGGCGCGCGCGGCGCTTTCGGGGAGCGGCCGCTCATGCGTGCCGCAGCAGGCGGTCGATCCGCTGCGACGCCGGCGGATGCGAGTAATAGAACGCGGTGTAGAGCGGATCGGGCGTCAGGGTCGACGCATTGTCCTCGTACAGCTTGACGAGCGCGTTGACGAGATCTTGCGCGTCGGTCTGCGTCGCGGCGAACGCGTCGGCTTCGAACTCATGCTTGCGCGAGCTGAGGCTGCCGAGCGGCGTGACGAAGAACAGGAACACCGGTAACGCGAGGAAGAACAACACCAGCGCGAGGCCGCTATTGCCGCCGACCAGCGACGGCCGCACGCCCAGCCCTTCATAGAACCAGACGCACTGCATGAGCCAGCCGAGCAGGGCGAGCATGACGAGACTGATCGCGAAGGTAACGAGCATGCGCTTGATCACATGACGGCGTTTGAAGTGGCCGAGTTCATGCGCGAGCACGGCTTCGATCTCGCTGCCCGACAGGCGCGCGAGCAACGTGTCGAAGAACACGATTCGCTTGGCGGCGCCGAAGCCGGTGAAATAGGCGTTGCCGTGCGCCGAACGGCGGCTGCCGTCCATCACGAAAAGACCCTTGGCGGCAAAGCCGCAGCGTTGCATCAGCGCTTCGATGCGGCTTTTCAGCGCTTCGTCCTTGAGCGGCTCGAACTTGTTGAAGAGCGGCGCGATAAACGACGGATACAGCACCAACACGAGCATCTGGAAGGCGACCCACACGACCCATGTCCACAGCCACCAGAGGCTGCCGGCCTGGTTCATCAGCCACAGCACGACGAACAGTAACGGCAGGCCGAACGCGGCGCCGAGCAACACGCCCTTCATGCGGTCGACGAAGAAAATGCCGCGGCTCATGCGGTTGAAGCCGAAGCGCTGTTCCACTACGAACTGCCGGTAGTAGTCGAACGGCAGGTCGACCACGCTGGTGATCGCGATCACCGCGGCGACCAGCGCGATCTGCCCGATGTATCCGCGGCCGAGCCAGTCGGAAATGCCCAGATCGAGCGCCTGCACGCCACCGAGCAGCGTAAGGCCGATCAGCACGGCCGCGCTGACGACGATCTCGATCATGGTCAGACGCGTGCGCTCGACGGTGTAGTCGGCGGCGCGCTGGTGCGCGGTGAGCGCGATGGTGCCGGCGAACTGGCTCGGCACCTGCTCGCGATGTTGGGCCACGAAGCGGATCTGCCGCGACGCGAGCCACAGTTTGGTGCCGACCATCGCCACGACGGCGACGACGAACAGAACGGTGAAGTACAGGGTAGGCATCCGGGGATTCCGTGGTATCTATGCGAGAATTATATGTTTCTTCCTGCCTCGCGGCGGGAAGGTGAGTCCAAACCGGCTCGCACCAGCTTAATCCAATCTCAAACGAACAATCGCCGCGGCAAGCGGGCTTGCTGACAAGCCGTTTGCCCGGCCATCAGGGTTGCCTTCATGACTGACATCCTCGCATCCACCGAACAGCCGCCGCTCGTGCGCAGCGACATGAATCTCGTCTGGCTGGACATGGAAATGACCGGGCTCGAACCCGATTCCGACCGCATCATCGAAATCGCGGTGGTGGTGACGAATTCGACGCTCGACCGCCTCGTCGAAGGTCCGGTTCTGGCGATTCACCAGAGCGACGAGACGCTCGCCAAAATGGATCAGTGGAATCAGAACACCCATGGCCGTTCGGGGCTGATCGACCGGGTGAAGGCGTCCACGGTGAGCGAGGCCGACGCCACCGAGCAAATCCGCGATTTCCTGAGCGTCTTCGTGCCGCCCGGCAAATCGCCGATGTGCGGTAACTCGATCTGCCAGGACCGCCGCTTCATGGCGCGCTGGATGCCGGACCTGGAGCTCTTCTTCCATTACCGCAATCTCGACGTCAGCACGTTGAAGGAGCTGTGCCGCCGCTGGCAGCCGGCCATCTACAAGGGTTTCCAGAAGCGCGCGATGCACACGGCGCTGGCCGATATCCACGAGTCGATCGACGAACTGAAGTACTACCGCGAGCACTTCCTGATCCCGTCGGCGCCGGACGCCGCCGGCGGCGCGGAATAACGGGGCTGATCTGCTTCGACGCGTAACGCGCCGGTGGCTGGCCGGCGCGGCGCCGCCTTCCGGCTGGGCGCACCTCGCTGGTCGCGGCTGACTGGCGCCTGCCAGTTCCCTGCGCCAGAGCGCGACCCAAAACCGAAGCCCCGGGAAGCCAGACGGCCAAATCACAGCGGCCAATCCGCGCCGTGATTCCAGCCTATGCAGACTTGGGCGCGCGCTGCGCGTTCTTCGGCCGGAACGCCTTCACCACGTCGGCGTTGGTTTCCACATAAGGCCCGCCGATCAGGTCGATACAGTACGGCACCGCGGCGAAAATGCCCGGCACCTTCACCGCGCCGCCCGCTTCGGCGTCGCGCAAACCTTCCAGCGTTTCCTTGATCGACTTCGGCTGCCCCGGCAGATTGATGATCAGCGCTGCGTGCTCCGCCGTTTCGCGGATCACGGCGACCTGGCGCGACAGAATCGCGGTCGGCACGAAATTCAGGCTGATCTGCCGCATCTGCTCGCCGAAACCCGGCATCTCCTTCGTTGCGACCGCAAGCGTCGCCTCGGGCGTCACGTCGCGGCGTGACGGGCCGGTGCCGCCGGTGGTCAGCACCAGATCGCAGCCGACCTCGTCGACCAGTTCGGTCAGCGTGGCGGAAATGGTCGGCGCATCGTCCTGAATCAGACGGGTGACCACTTGCCACGGTGAGGTGAGGGCCGCGCCGAGCCATTCCTGCAAGGCCGGAAGCCCTTTATCCTCGTACACGCCGGTGGAGGCGCGGTCGCTGATCGACACGAGGCCGATCAGGATCTCGTCGGGGTGATTGCGTGCCGGCCTGCCTGCGTGATCATGCGTCGCGGTCGTCATCGTCATCGTCGTCCAGGGCGTCGTCGGCGTCGGAATCGGTCTGCGCGGACGGGCCGTCCGCGTTCTTGATCCACTGGAACAGTTCGCGGAAGTAGCGCGGCGGCTTGCTCTGCTGTGCTTCCTTGCGTGCGTTGCGGATCAGCGTGCGCCCCTGCTGCGGGTCGGCGTTCGGGTGCTGGCGGATGAAATCGGTCAGCGCGGCGTCGTCGGCGAGCAGTTTTTCGCGGGTGCGCTCGATCCAGTGGAGTTTGGCCGTTTCCGCCTTGTTGACGCCGTTATAGGTGTCGAGCGCGGTGCGCAGCGCGGCGGTTTCCTCGTCCAGCAGCGAGCGCATCACGCGGCCGACGTACTGCACCTGGCGGCGCTTGCCTTCGTGATCGGTGATGCGGCGCGCTTCGCGCACGGCGTCGTCGAGCTTTTCGGGCATCGGCATGCGCTTGAGCGCGTCTTTGGGCAGCGCGATCAGCGCCGCGCCCAGTTCCTGCAGCTCGTGCATTTCGCGCTTGAGCTGAGACTTGCTGGGACGGTCGTAGCCGTTTTCGTCGACTTCCGGCTCGGCGGATTCGATGGGTTGAATGCGGGTTTTGCGTGTCATACCGATATTGTAGCGTGCCGCGCCCGCTGAACCGCCGTGCTGCTGCGCACAAGGCCTCGCGCCCTGCGAAGCGATGGCGGCGCGGCGCATGCGCGAGGCGCTGCGAATGCCAGGTACGGCGTCGCGTACCTTGCTATGATCGCGGGATGCATAACCCGACACGGGCGCGCGCATGCGTGAGGCATGTGCGTAACCGGTGCGAACATAGCGAACACACCCAGGGCCGCTCGGCCCCGAACAGGACGGCAACGACAATGGCAGCAGACATGGACGTCAAGCAGCGCTTTTTTCCGCATACCCAGGATGAGCTGAAGGAAATCGCCTCGGACATCCTTCGTCACGCGAAGTCGCTCGGCGGTACCGACGCGGCGACCGAGATTTCCGAAGGCGACGGCCTGTCCGTCTCCGTGCGGCGCGGCGAAGTCGAGACGATCGAGCACAACCGCGACAAGATGGTCGGCGTGACGGTGTTCATCGGCAACAAGCGCGGCAACGCGAGCACTTCGGACTTTTCGTCGCAGGCCTTGAAGGACACGGTCGCGGCCGCCTACAACATCGCGCGCTTCACGGCCGAAGACGACTGCGCGGGTCTCGCCGAAGCCGAATTGCTGGAAACGGCGCCGCGCGATCTCGATCTCTATCACCCGTGGAATCTGTCCGCGGATGAAGCGGTGGAAATTGCCCGCCGCTCGGAAGACGCCGCGTTCGCCACCGATCCACAGATCAAGAATTCGGAAGGCGCGAGTGTCTCGGCACAGCACTCGCAGTTCGTGCTGGCCACCTCGCGCGGCTTCCTGGCCGGTTATCCGTACTCGCGCCACTACATCGCGTGCGCGCCGATTGCAGGCAGCGGCCGCAACATGCAGCGCGACGACTGGTACACGTCGACCCGCAGCGCCGAAGAACTGGCCGATCCCGAAGCCGTGGGCCGTTACGCGGCGCAACGCGCGCTCGCGCGCATCGGCGCGCGCGGCCTGGATACGCGCAAGGTGCCGGTGTTGTTCGAAGCGCCCCTCGCCGCGGGCCTGCTCGGCGCGTTCGTGCAAGCCACGAGCGGCGGCGCGCTGTATCGCAAGACCTCGTTCCTCGTCGACAGCCTCGGCAAGCCGGTGTTCGCGCCGCACGTGCAGGTGCTCGAAGACCCACATATCGCGCGTGCCATGGGCAGCGCGCCGTTCGACGAAGAAGGCGTGCGCACCAAAAAGCGGTCGGTGGTGAAAGACGGCGTGGTGGAAGGTTATTTCCTGTCCACGTACTCGGCGCGCAAGCTCGGCATGCAGACCACCGGTAACGCGGGCGGCTCGCACAACCTGTCGCTGCTGAGCTCCAACACACGCCCCGAGGACGACTTCGAAGAAATGTTGCGCAAGCTCGGCACGGGCCTGCTGCTGACCGAACTGATGGGGCAGGGCGTGAACTACGTGACGGGTGACTACTCGCGCGGCGCGTCGGGCTTCTGGGTCGAGAACGGCAAGATCCAGTATCCGGTCGAGGAAATCACGGTGGCGAGCACGCTGCAGGAGATGTTCCACCACATCGTCGCGATCGGCGCGGATACGATCACGCGCGGCACCAAGAAAACCGGCTCGGTGCTGATCGAGCGCATGACGATCGCGGGGCAGTGAAGCGATTTTGCCGCGAGCCGGCGGGCCGCCGGTTCGTCGGTCGATGAGAAAACGCCACGCGAGGTCATTGCGTGGCGTTTTTTTTGTATCAGCTCGGCGGCGACTGTCTGCTTCGAGCGGGCACGATTACCCCTGAAGGGGGCCGGTCTCAGACGCCTTTGCGCCGGTACGTCACGAACGCGTAGTCGAAGTCGTTCGGCGCATGCGCGCGGTGTGTTTCGTGCGCGACTTCTTCCCACTCGGTTTCGTCGAGTTCGGGGAAGGTGGCGTCGCCTTCGAAGTCGGCGGAAATCTCGGTGACGATGAGCTTGTCCGCCTGCCGCAACCCTTCCTCATACAACTGCGCGCCGCCGATCAGAAATGCTTCGGGCGCCTGATCCTGAGCGGCGAGCTTGAGCGCCTCTTCGAGCGTCGTGGCCGCGTCGCAACCCTGGAAGCGCCGCGCGGCATCCCGCGTCACGACAATGTTGCGGCGTCCGGGCAAAGGCCGGCCGATCGACTCGTGCGTTTTGCGTCCCATGATGATGGGCGCGCCCATGGTGGTGCGCTTGAAGAACGCGAGGTCTTCGGGAAGTCGCCAGGGCAACTGGTTGTCGCGGCCGATCACGCCGTTATTGGCGCGAGCGACGATCAGGGTGAGCGTCGTCATCGAATGGAAAGGGGAACGTAACCGGACCAATTCTACCTGACGCGCAAGGCCATGCCGCCGAGGCGGGTGGCGAGCCAGCGGCAAAGATTCGCGGGCGTTGCCGTGCCGGTTGCGGTGTGTTCGCTGCGCCGCCAGCCCTGTTTGCATCGCTAATTTGTTCGGGCTACTTTCTTTGGTAAGTGCCGACGTTGCCTTGGGCCGCGCGTGCCGCGTCGATAGGGATGGGTAACGGCGAGGGCGGGGCGATCTCGTCCCACAGTGTCACGTTGCTGCAGCCGCCACTGTTGTCGCGCATGAACTGTGGCGTGGCGGCCACCATCACCATGCCGACGGCGCTGCCGCGTGGCCGCGAGAGCATCCGGTCGTCGAGCGAAAAATCGTTCATGGATGCAGCATCGGCCGAAATACTGAGCGAGTTCGCGACCTGACGAAAGGCGGCGGCGGTGCGCGCCCTCGCATCGGAGGAGCCGGCTCGCGTGATCGTGGCCTCGGAGGAAGCGGCCGCACCGGCATGGGCGGATTGGGCCGGTTCCGCGTCCTGCGCATGGGCGCCAAACAGGACCGTGGTCAGCGCGATTGAAGCGCCATCGGCCGCGCGGGGTGTAACGGGGGTGAGATCGATGCGGAAAACAAGTCGCATGATGTGTCTCCTTGGTGCACGACATTTAGCGAAACGTGTGCCATCACTCGCAATCCATTGGTGCATCAGGAGGTGAAGCAAAAGCGCGAAGCAATGTTTGAGAATTTGAACAAAAACGTTTCAGGGCTGAAACGACATGCAGGAAATACCTATAATTTGTTAATTCAGTCGGTATGAAGTACCTTGGCTCTCCGCTTGGGAAAGCGCTTCCACTAATCTTTTATTCGTCGGCTGAATAACCGTTTATTGCCCGCAGAGCCTTGCTGGGTAAGGAGTGCACGATTAAATTCGCATAACTGTTTTCCAAGCGCCGCGCGTATAGTAAGCTCTCAGAAAAGAGCTTCAGTTTTAAAAAAGCCCACCAAAGGGCCGTCTCAATCACACACACGCCGCTTTCTTGGGGATCAGCTGTCCGCACGGAATGGAATGCCCGTTCGGTTTTTGCTATTTCGCGAATCCCGAATGAGTCAGCGTGTCTGAATTCGGTTCAGGTGCGTGCGTCATCCTTAACGTTCGTTGACGAGAGGATCTGAATAATGGAACCCGCAACGCGACAACTGATTTACGTTTCGCGCGATCCGAGCGCGGAGCTGAATACTCGGTTTCATCAGCGCGGCTGGCAGGTCGAAGTGGTGGGGTCGGCGCGCGACGTGCGCCGGGCGGTTCGCGCCGGAATGGCGGCGGGTGGCCTGCTCGATCTCTCTAGCGATTTTCAGCCACACGAAATCGCTGCGTTCGAATCGTGCCTGACCATGCCGAACGTCGGCTGGGTCGCGGCCACCATGCCGGGTCAGCTGCAGGACGCCGCGTTGCGCCGGCTCGTACGCGACTATTGTTTCGACTATGTGACCGTGCCGTATTCGGGCGACAGGATCGTCGACTCGGTGGGTCACGCATACGGCATGATTTCCTTGGGCGAGCCGGCTTCCAACGACGCATCGCAAGGCGCCGAAGGCGAAATGGTCGGCTCGTGCGACGCCATGCTTGCGCTGTTCCGTTCGATCCGCAAAGTGGCGATGACGGATGCGCCCGTGTTCATCTCGGGCGAATCGGGCACCGGCAAGGAACTGACCGCTGTCGCGATTCACGAACGCTCGGCCCGGCGCAATGCGCCATTCGTGCCGATCAACTGCGGCGCAATTCCTCCGCATTTGCTGCAATCCGAACTGTTCGGCTATGAGCGCGGTGCGTTCACCGGCGCCAATCAGCGCAAGATCGGCCGGGTGGAAGCGGCCAACGGCGGCACGCTCTTTCTCGACGAAATCGGCGATCTGCCGCTCGAAAGCCAGGCGAGCCTGCTGCGCTTTCTGCAGGAGCGCAAAGTGGAGCGGCTGGGCGGGCACGGCGCGGTCGATGTCGACGTGCGTATTATCTCGGCCACGCACGTGGATATGACGGCGGCGATGATCGAAGGCCGTTTCCGTTCCGACCTGTATCACCGCCTCTGCGTGCTGCAGATCGACGAACCTCCACTTCGCGCGCGTGGTAAGGATATCGAACTGCTTGCCCGGCACATGCTGGAACGTTTCAAGAAAGATGCGAGCCGCCGCTTGCGCGGCTTCGCGCCGGACGCGATCGCGGCACTGCATAACTACGGCTGGCCGGGCAACGTGCGCGAGTTGATCAACCGGGTGCGGCGCGCCATCGTGATGTCCGAAGGCCGCGCGATCACGGCGCGCGATCTGGAGCTCGCCGAATATGTGGAGATCGTGCCGGTCTCGCTCGCGCAGGCGCGCGAAGCGGCCGAACGTCAGGCGATCGAGCTGGCTCTGTTGCGCCACCGCGGGCGTTTGGGCGACGCGGCTCAAGAACTCGGCATCTCACGCGTCACGTTGTACCGGCTCTTGTGCTCGCATGGCATGCGGCATATGGAGGGCGAGCCGCTCGCTTCGCCGCACGGCGATTTGCCGGCTTCGGTGCCGCACCTGTAAATCGTTTGACGGGCCGCGTGGTTTGCGCCGGCCATTAGAGCGACTTCAGCGATTGATGCAGGGCGCATTAGCCGCGCTGTGATCGGCGGCGCGCCGTCCGGGTGCGCCATCTGCGTCCGCCTTTTCCCGAGATAATTTCAATGCCGCGCGCCCCAACCGGGCGCCGTCTGGCTGCGCTTGTTAAAATCGGGTTTTCCGCTCAATCCCCGTGGCGCCCGGATCTATCCGGCAGGCGCCGCGTCGAAGGAACCCGAATGAAACAATACCTCGACCTCGTCCGCACGATTCTCGACACCGGCACGTGGCAGGAGAACCGCACTGGCATCCGCACGATCAGCATGCCGGGCGCCATGTTGCGCTTCGACCTTCAGCAAGGCTTTCCCGCGGTCACCACGAAAAAGCTGGCGTTCAAATCGGCCGTGGGCGAACTGGTCGGGTTTCTGCGCGCCTCGCGCAGCGCCGCGGATTTCCGCGACCTCGGCTGCAAGGTGTGGGACGCGAACGCCAACCAGAATCCGCAGTGGCTCGCCAATCCCTATCGCGAAGGCCCGGACGATCTCGGCGACGTGTACGGCGTGCAGTGGCGCCAGTGGCCGGCCTACAAGGTGTTGAACGCAGACGCGAGCGCGCAGCTTGCCGACGCGACCGCGCGCGGCTTCCAGGTGGTGACCGAGTTCGAAGAAGATGGCAGCCGCAAAGTGTTGCTGTACAAAGCGATCGACCAGTTGCGCCAATGCCTCGACACGATCATGCAGAACCCGGCGGACCGGCGCATTCTGTTTCATGCGTGGAACCCCGCGGTGCTGGATCAGATCGCGCTGCCGGCTTGCCACCTGCTTTACCAGTTCGTGCCGAACGTGGTGCGCAAGGAAATTTCGCTGTGCCTTTATATCCGCAGCAATGACGTGGGCTTGGGGACGCCGTTCAATCTGACCGAAGGCGCGGCGTTGCTGCACCTGGTCGGTCGTCTGACGGGTTATACGCCGCGGTGGTTCACCTATTTCATCGGTGACGCGCACATTTACGAGAATCAGCTCGACATGTTGCAGCAGCAACTCACGCGCGAGCCGTACGAAAGCCCGGCTTTCGCGATTTCGGATCGCGTGCCGGAGTACGCAAAAACCGGCGTGTACGAGCCGGAATGGCTCGAAAAGATCGAGCCGTCGGATTTCTCGCTGGTCGGCTACCGGCATCACGAGCCGCTCACTGCGCCAATGGCCGTTTGAGCGTCGGCGGGCAAGCTGCCCGGTTCGCATGAAGAAAAACCCCCGCGATGCGAATCGCGGGGGTTTTTTCATGCTGACTGCAAACGCAAGCGGGAGGCGCTCAGCCTTTGTGATGCTCGTCGCGGTTTCCGCCACCTGAATGCTGTTCGGCGTGCTGCGGCTGTGCCTGAGGATGCGGCTGCTGGGCCTGCTGCGGGCGTGATTCCTGGCGCGGCGGCTGCGGCTGCGGATGAAACTCCGGCCGAGGTTGTTGCTGCGCCTGTTGCTGACGGGGCTGCTGCTGTGGCTGGGCATGAAACTCCGGCCGCGGCTGTTGCTGCACCTGTTGCTGGCGCGGCTCAGGACGTGGCTCTTGGCGCGGAGCCTGCTGCATGGGCTGCGGATGATATTCCTGACGCGGTTGTTGCGCCTCAACTTGCGCTGGACGCGGCATCTGCTGCTCAGGCTGACGTTGCATCTGCGCCTGCGGCTGTGGCTGCGCATGAAGCCCCTGCTGCTGTTGCTGCTGCACGGCCGGGTTTTCCGTGGGATGCGGCGCGCCGTGCTGTTGTTGCGCCGTCTCCGGCAGCCTTCCCTGTGGCTGAGCGCCGTGCTGTGGAGCGGGATCCGGCCGCCCAGCCTGTTGTTGCGCACCGCCGTGCTGCTGGGCCATCGGCGTGTGCGGCTGTGTCCAGGCCGGCTCGTGGCGTTCGTTGATGGCCGGCTGCTGACCTGCCTGTTGCGGCATGCCGCGCTGCTGTTGCTGCGCCCACGCCGCTGGGTTGCCGCCCGGGTTGCCGCCGTTCGCTTGCGGCGGACGCGGCACACCGTTCGACGGACGTTGCGACTCTTGAGGCTCCGGGCGCTGGTTTGCCATTTGCGGCGGCATGCCTGGCCGCTGTCCAGCTTGCTGCGTGCCGCCACGCGGCGCCTCACCCGGCCGCTGCCCAGCCTGCTGCATGCCGCCATGCGGCGCCTCACCCGGTTGCTGCCCGGCCTGCTGCATGCCGCCACGCGGCCCTTCACCCGGCCGCTGTCCCACCTGCTGCCCGCCGCCAGGCCCACCCGGCGCGCCCGCCGCCATCCCCGGCGCACGTCCCGCGATATGCGACTGCACGACCCGCACGTTCTGCACCGGCAGCGCGCTCGGACCGCCCGCCATATGCGCCGGCACCGAAGTCCGCACGATAGGCTGGCCGGCGCCCGACACCCGTCCGCCGCTTTGTGCGAACCGCTGAGCGAGGCTGTCGTGGTAAGCCGCCGGCATCGCCGGACTACGTGTCGCTACCACCGGACGCGCCATCACCGCCGCAGGCGGCCGGTAGTTCGCATTGCGCAAACCCGGGCCGAAACTCTCCCGCACCGGCGCGATTCCCGGGCCGCCCGGGTTGATCTGCGCGTTGCGCCATTGCCGCGGATCGACCTTCTGGGCGAAGCGTCCGACCGGCTGACCATGTACGAAGGCTGTCGCCGGCATCGCGGTCACGCCGCCCGGCGCGCGGTAGTTGATATAGGTGTTGTGAATGTTGGTCACATTCACGTTGCGGTTGTAGTTGTTGACGATCGTCGTCTGGTTGACGCGGTTGTAGTAACCGGGGCTCCAGTGATCGTGATCGCCCCAATGCGGGTGCCACGGCTCGCCCGGGCCGAGCGGGAACCATGCGACGCCCGCCGCTACCGCTCCACCAATCGCCAGATCGACGCCCCAGTTCACGCCGCCGCCTCCGCCGCCCACGAAGGCGACGAGAGCGGGTGCGTAGACGGGCGGCTCGCTGACCGCGACCGGTCCCGGCACCCACGCCCATGTGTCGTCGACCTGAGCCCAGCGGCCGTAGTGGTAGGGCGCGAAGCCCCACGGCGCGTCGTCGACCCAGGTCCAGCCCCACGGCGCCTGCCATACCCAATGGCCATCGTGATACGGCGCCCAGCCGGCGGGCGTACCGCGCGGCACCCACACTTCACCGTATTGCGGCGAGCTCTGCCACGTGCCGTTGGCGTCGAGATCCTGATAGCCAGGAATGTCGCGCGACACGTAGCGCGCCGAGACCGAGCGGTCTTCGGCAGCGTCGCGGCTCGCGGCCCATTGATCGAAGCCGTCGAGGCCGGGCGCGCCGTTGTCGGCGACCTGCTGGAGGTTGGTGCCGCCAAAGCGGATCTGCTGGCCGGCCGCAACCGGCACCTGGCCGTTGTCGCCGTACACCGTCGCGCTGCCGCTGCGCACGGTGACGGTGGTGCTGCTGCCGTCCGGCGCGACGTCGACGCGATAGTCCCCAGGTCCGTTCAGGCCGAGCGCGAGATTCGGCGTGTCGATTTCATAGGACGAGCCCGGCGCGAGTTCCCGCACGCGGGCCGACAGCGTGCCCTGAGCGACTTTGAGCTGGGCACTGTTGTCGTCGAGATTCAGCAGGTCGAGGCTGGTGGACTGGCCGAGGCGCACCGCGGTCGAGCCGATGTGCAGCTCCGAGCGGGCGTTCTGATCGTTCCACAGCTGGTCGCCGGTGGTGAGCGGGCGGTTGATTTGCGCGTAGGACCAGTCGGTGGCGCCGGCCGGTTCCGTGGTCACGGTGCCTGCCGTGTAGTTCAGGCGCGCGACGCGGCCGGGCGGATCGGTGTTTTGCGATGCGGCGGCGGCCTGCGGCGCTTGCTGGACTTCCTGCGCCAAGGTGGCTTGAGCCGCAAACAGGAACGTGGCGGCTGCGATCAACGTATAGCCGATGACCCGGCGGTTCGAATGGTGGTCTGGGGTGACTGTTCTCATGATTTATCTCCGACGAACGCGGCATCTTGCGGCATCCGTGCAGTCACTCTACCTGTGGCGATTGTTTCAAGGCCCCCACTTTTGTAAGGCCGCCTTGCCACCGTGTAACAAAAGATCTCGAAAAAGGTCTCGATAGGTTAATCGTAAGCGGATTGCCGATGTCCTGTAAGCGCGACGGACTTTTAGGCGCGCATCAGGCCGCGAGGAACGCATCGAAATGCCGATGCCCGGCCGGCGTGATGCGCAGGATTCGCGGCCGCTCCGTGCGTTCGACCCACCCATGCGACGACCACGAGTCGAGCAGTGCCGCGCCGAGTGCGCCGCCCAGATGCGGACGCCGTTCGCTCCAGTCGGGACAAGTGCAGGCGAAGCGGCGGCGCCGGCTTTTCTGCGCCGACATGTCGATGCCCCAGTCGGCGAAGCGGGCGGCGCCGTCGGCGGTGGCTTCCAGCGACGTGCCGTGCAGCGTCAGCAGGCCGCGCGCGACCAGCCGCTCGAACACGCGCACCGACAGCTCGCCCGCCATATGGTCGTAGCAGGTGCGCGCGTAGCGCATGTCGAGCGGCACGGTGCGCACGGGGCGCGGCACCGGACGTTGCGACGCGCTGACCTGCGCGACGTTGGCGAGCGCTTCGATCGACGCGGCGATGTCGGGCGACGCAATCCGGAAATAGCGATGCCGGCCGCGCACCTCGAGCGCGAGCAGGCCGCCGTCGGTCAGACGCGCGAGATGGGCGCTGGCCGCGGAGGGCGAGAGCCCGGCGATCATGGTCAGTTCGCCGGCCGGGCGGGCGCTGCCGTCCATGAGCGCCCACAGCATAGCGGCTCGGCCGGGATCGGCGAGCAGCGCGCCGATGCGGCTCAGGCCGGGAAAATGGTTCTGTTCGTCTGCGAGGGTGGCGGTCATTTGACGTCTCCTGGGGCGGCGCGGGCAGGGCGCCATGCAGCCCACTGTATCGGGCCAGGCGATTCGATGTTTCAGCTTAGCGTGAACTGTCGAATGCGGCAGCTACGAAAACCCGGCGAAGACGCGGGCCTTCAGCGAAAGCGAGCGTCCCAGCCGGCGCTTCGATGCCGCGCAGACCCGCCAGGCTAGAATTGTTGTCTGTCCTCGCAGGAACACGTTGCCATGAAAACTCTTCTCGCCGTCATTGCCGCGGCCCTGCTGATCAGCGCCTGTGCGCAGGGCGGCGCTGGTTCGTCTTCGGGCGCGGGCACCGGCAGCATCACCATGTACGGCACGATCGACGAAGGCGTCACGGTGCGCAAATAGGCGGCTCGCCGGCGCTTACGCAAATAACCGCGGACGACCGTGGACAACCGCAGCGACTGGCAGAAATTGATGCATCATTGGCATTTCTGCCAACGGCGCTCGTGTGACGATCAGGCCATCTCACGTCCGCCGCCCGGAACCTATCGATGCCACCGTCCGCCGCTTCCACCTTTCCCGCCCATTCCACCGGCCTGCGCGACGCCGATCCGCACGACCGCCGCGCCGCACGCGTGCTGGCCGTGTGCCAGGCGCTGTACACCTCATCCGTATCGATCGATCTGACGTTGACCGGCCTCGTGGGCTACACGCTCGCCGAGGACAAGGCCCTCGCGACGCTGCCGTTCTCCCTGATTACCGTCGCCGCCGCGCTGACGACGATCTTCGCGTCTTTCCTGATGGCGCGCATTGGCCGCCGCGCGGGTTTCGTGCTGGGCGCGGGCGTCGGTGCGCTCGGCGGTGCGGTTTCCGTATGGGCGATCTTTCACCACAGTTTCTGGCTTTTTTGCGCCGGCACGGCGACGGTCGGCGTATTCCAGGCGTTCGCGCAGTATTACCGGCTGGCCGCAGCCGACGCCGTCGGCATAGAAGACAAAAGTCGCGCGATTTCAACCGTGCTGGCGGGCGGCGTGGTGGCCGCTGTCTGCGGACCGCTTCTTGCCGCATGGAGCAAAGACTGGCTGGCACCGGTCGCGTTCGCGGGTTCGTATGCGCTCGTGACCGGTTTGGGGCTGGTGTCGGTCGCGTTGCTGGCGCTGCTGTATCGCGACGCGGCGCCGGCCGTGAGCACGGCGGCGAGTCATGAAGCGGCGCGGCCGCTCGGCGAAATCGTGCGGCAGCCGATCTTTGCGGCGGCGCTCGCCAACAATGCGCTCGGCTATGCGGTGATGATGTTCGTGATGACCGCCACGCCGATCGCCGCGCTCGCCTGCGGCCACACGATCGGTGACGGCGCGGCGATCATCCAGTGGCATCTGGTCGGCATGTTCGCGCCGTCGCTGTTTTCCGCGCGGCTGATCAAACGCTTCGGCGTGCTGCCGGTGATCGGCGTGGGCATCGCGCTGTCGGCGCTGTGCGGGGTACTCGCCCTGCGTTCGACCGATCTGCCGCATTTCTACGCAGCGCTTGCTTGCCTCGGCGTGGGCTGGAATTTCATGTTCGTCGGCGGCTCGACGCTGCTCGCGCAATCGTACCGGCCGTCGGAGCGCGCCAAGACGCAGGCGGCCAGCGAATTCACGACTTTCGCGTTCTCCGCGCTGGGCTCGCTGTTCGCGGGTCAATTGCTGGCCCGCTTCGGCTGGGCGACGATCAATGCCGCGATATTTCCGCTGCTCGGCGCGGCGGCGCTCGCCACGGTGGGCTACGCGTGGTCGCGCAGGCGGCAGGTGGCGGGGGAGATGTCCTGATGGTGGCGCGTCATATTGTGTTCGCGGTCGCGCCGGATCTGGTGCTGCTCGACGCCTGCGGGCCGTTGGAGGCGTTCTGGCGCGCGGAGTTGACGGTTGCCGGGAACGCCGGTGGCGGTGCTTCCGGCGTCGTGAATCCTGCTGAAAGTGCCAGCGCGGGCGGCTCGGGTAGAGCGGCCGGTTCGACCGGCAGCCCGGCGCAAGCCGTGGCCTATCGCACGACGGTCGCCTCGATCGACGGCGGCATATTGCAGACTTTCCCCGGTCTGCCGATCGTCACCGAGCGGCTCGATTCGCTCGACGACCAGCCGATCGACACGCTGATCATCCCCGGCGTCCCGGTCGACGAGCACTGCACACTCCAGCCCGAACTCGTCGCATGGATCAGACGGCATGCTCCGCGAGCGCGGCGCGTGTGCTCGGTGTGTACCGGCGCTTTCTATCTGGCGGCGGCCGGCCTGCTCGACGGCCGCCGCGCTACCACGCACTGGCGCGACGCCCCGCACCTCGCGCAGCGCTTTCCCAGCGTCCAGGTGGACGCCGATCCGATCTTCATCCGCGATGTGGGCCGCCGTGAAGGCGAGGGCGTCGTGTGGACTTCGGCGGGCGTGACGGCGGGCATCGATCTGGCGCTGGCGCTGATCGAGGAGGACCTCGGCCACGCCGTTGCGATGCAGGCCGCGCGGCGGCTGGTGGTCTTCATGAAGCGGCCCGGCGGTCAGTCGCAGTTCAGCGCGGCGCTGGCGGCACAGGCCTCGGCGAACGGTCCGTTCGAGGCATTGCACAGCTGGATGGCGGCGCATCTGCGCGAAGACCTGTCGGTCGAGCGGCTCGCCGAGCGAATCCGCATGAGCCCGCGCACCTTTGCGCGCCGCTATGTCGACGAGGTCGGTCGCACGCCGGCGAAAACCGTCTCGGCGCTGCGGCTCGAAGCGGCTTCGCGGGCGCTCGCCGAATCGCGCCGTCCGCTCAAGCGGATTGCGTTGGACTGTGGTTTTGGCAGTGAACAGAATCTGCGGCGGGCGTTTTTACGGCGTTTCGGCGTGCTGCCGCTGGATTATCGCGAGCGTTTCATGTCGGCCGGGCCGCCGCGCAGTGAGAGCGCTTCCGAGCTTGTCGAGGCAAGTTGATCGCGGACGCGAAACCAAAGCGCCCCGAAAAATTCAAGACGCACTCTCGCCGGATCTGACGCCTCAACCGGCGCGGGAGACGAGGTCAATATTGCGCTCGTATAATCGCCTCCTTTCAATGCATCGATTGACCGGAGTCAAGATGAGCACCCCTGCCGCAGCGCCGCTGGACCGTTCCGAAACCACTTTCCGCTTTCTTGCCGAACCGACCTCGGTCAACTTCGGCGGCAAGGTGCATGGCGGCGCGCTGATGAAGTGGATCGACGAGACCGCTTACGCGTGCTCGGCGGTGTGGTCCGGGCGCTATTGCGTGACGGTCAGCGTGGGCAATATCCGCTTTCGTCGGCCGATTCTGGTCGGCAATCTGGTCGAGTTGCGCGCGCGGGTCGTGGCGACGGGCCGCACCAGCATGCACATTCACGTTTCGGTGCAGGCCGGCGACCCGAAGGGCGGCGAGTTGCTGCAAACCACGGATTGCCTGATCGTGATGGTCGCCGTCAACGAGAATGGCCAGCCCGTGCCCGTGCCGGCCTTCGTGCCGGAGACGGACGAACAGAAGCGCCTTGCCCGGTACGCGATGGACGTGAAGGAAGCGCTCGACGCGATCGTCGAACTGAAGCCGGAAGAAGTGGCGCAGGGCAAGGTTTAAGCGGCGCCCTGAAGCGCCGCTCGCAGGCCCGCACGAATGTTGTGTTCGCGCGGCCTGCTGTTGCTGTACTTCCAGTCACGGTGTCCAAATCACCGTAGCGGCTCAACGTACGCTGGCCGGGCCACTCGATCCGGCGGCCCCGGCGCAGCGGCGCGGCCGATCACGCCGACGAATGCCCGACCATGTCTTCCGGCCGCACCCATTCGTCGAACTGCTGCTCGGTGACGAACCCGAGCGCGAGCGCCGACGCCTTCAGCGTGGTGCCTTCCTTGTGCGCCTTCTTGGCGATCTTCGCGGCCTTGTCGTAGCCGATGTGCGGATTGAGCGCCGTCACCAGCATCAGCGATTCATTGAGCAGGGTATCGATGCGCTCGTGATTCGGCTCGATGCCGACCGCGCAGTTGTCGTTGAAGCTGTGCGCGCCGTCGGCGAGGAGGCGCACCGATTGCAGCACGTTGTGCGCGATCATCGGCCGGAACACGTTCAATTCGAAGTTGCCGCTCGCGCCGCCGATATTCACCGCAACGTCGTTGCCGAACACCTGTGAGCACAGCATCGTCAACGCTTCGGACTGGGTCGGATTGACCTTGCCCGGCATGATCGAGCTGCCCGGCTCGTTCTCCGGAATCGACAGTTCGCCGAGGCCGCAGCGCGGGCCGCTTGCCAGCCAGCGCACGTCGTTGGCGATCTTGTTCAGGCTCGCCGCCACCGTTTTCAACGCGCCATGCGCGAACACCAGCGCGTCGGCCGCGGCCATCACTTCGAATTTGTTCGGCGCCGAGACGAACGGCAAGCCGGTTAGCTTGCCGATTGCCGCGGCCACCTTGTCGGCGAACTGCGGATGCGCGTTCAAACCCGTGCCGACCGCCGTGCCGCCTTGCGCGAGCTCGTACAGATGCGGCAGCGCAGATTCGACGTGACGAATGCCGTGTTCGAGTTGCGCGACGTAACCCGAAAACTCCTGACCGAGTGTAAGCGGCGTGGCGTCCTGCAAATGCGTGCGGCCGATCTTCACAATGCCCACGAACGCTTTCGCCTTGCCGTCGAGCGTGTCGCGCAGCGTCTTCAGCGCCGGCAGCAGATGCTTGACGATCGCATAGGCCGCGGCCACGTGCATGGCGGTTGGAAACACGTCGTTGGACGACTGGCCGCGATTCACGTCGTCGTTCGGATGCACCTTGCGCGCTTCGCCGCGCTCGCCGCCGAGCAGCTCGCTTGCACGGTTCGCGATCACCTCGTTGAGGTTCATGTTGGTCTGCGTGCCGGAGCCGGTCTGCCAGACAGCGAGCGGAAATTCCTCCGGGTGCTTGCCGTCGATGATCTCGTCCGCGGCCTGCATGATCGCCTTTGCCTTGCTCTCGTCGAGCACACCGAGGCCGAGGTTGACTTCGGCGGCGGCGCGCTTGATGACGGCCAGCGCGGTGATGAGTTCGGGCGATTGCTTCTCGGTCGAAATGCGGAAATTCTGCAGCGAGCGCTGAGTTTGCGCGCCCCATAGACGAGTGTTCGGCACGGCGATTTCGCCGAACGTGTCGCGTTCCAATCGTACGTCTTCAGTCATGTTCAACTCCGCTTCAAAGTTCTGCGTTGACGGGCAATAGGGAGAATAGACCTGTTAGCGCATTCCGGTATAAACCGGCCTGCGGATCGAAAATGTAGGTGCGGCGCGTGCCGTCTTCGACGTCGGTCCACACGAGCGGGGAGAGCGGCGCGCCGATCGAACGCAGATACGCGAGTTGCGCGTCGTCGGCGAGCGTGACGCGATAGCTTTCCTCCGGGCTCGTGGCGCGTTCGAAGATTTGCGCGACCTGTTCGGCGAGCGGCGGGCTGTGGATCACGAGCGCCAGTTCGGTGTTCAGATTGGCCGAACGCGGGTCGAGGTTCATTGAGCCGATCACCAGAATCTTGCGATCGATCACATACGTTTTGGCGTGCAGGCTGGCGCGCGAACGCGAGCCCGCGAAGCCCACGCTCGGCATGTTCTGCTGCGGCTTGAATTCGTATAACTCGACGCCCTGTTGCAGCAGCGGTACGCGAAACGGACTGTAGCCGGCCTGCACGGCGACGGCGTCGGTGGCGGCGAGCGAATTGGTCAGCACGGCAATGCGTACGCCGCGATGCGTCAGTTCGCCGGCCGTCTTCACACCGGCTTCGTGCGGCACGAAGTAAGGCGAAATGACGAGGAAGTCTTTCTGCGCGTCGCGCATCAATTCGCCGAGCCGTTGCATCGGCGGGCTCACATAGTCCGGCGACGGATGCACGATCTTCTCCGGCAGGTCCGCCTTGAACTCCGCCCGCGCCCAGGTCAGGCCGAGTTGATCCTTGGCGATCTGCGAGGCGAGCGGGGTGGCGTTCAGCGGCTTCGCGTTGTACGGATCGGCGTTGGTGCGCCAGTGCTGGCGCAACTCGTCGCGTGTCTGGTCCAATTCCTTCGCGTCGAACTTCTGCTTGTTCAGTACGCGCAACGGATAGGAGATGCTGCTGTTCCAGTAGTCGTCGAAACTCGCGGAGACGTCGGCGGTAATCGGGCCGGCGGCGAGCACGTCGAGGTCGCGGAACTGCAATGTTTCGCTCGCGCTGAAATATTCGTCGCCAAGATTGCGGCCGCCCACGATCGCCAGCTGGTTGTCCGCGATCATCGCCTTGTTATGCATGCGGCGCGTGAAATGGCCGATTTGCGTGAACACGTTCGTGGTGCGTTCGAACATGCCTTCCTGCGCGCTGCCGAACGGATTGAAGACGCGTATTTCGATGTTCTCGTGCGAGTTCAAGCCCGCCATCACGCGGTCGATGTCCTTGAAGTTGAGATCGTCGACCAGCATGCGCACCCGCACGCCGTGATCGGCCGCAAAGAGCGCGGCGCCGAGCAGCAGCTTGCCGGTGGTGTCCTCGTTCGCGATGTAGTACTGCATGTCGAGGGTTCGGGTCGCGGCGCGTGCGAGCGCAATGCGCATCTGCAAGGCGTCGGTGCCGTTCGGGAGGATCCGGAAACCGGATTGATCCGGATGCGCGGCTTCGAGCGGCGCGAGTGCCGTGCGAAGCGGCGTGGTTTCCGTGACGGGCAGGGCGTGCGTGATGTGACGGTCGAACTCGGTGGCCGGCGGCTTGGTGGCGCAGGCGGTCAATAGTGCCGTTGCGCAACACAGCAGGAAGAAATGTCTCGTGGTGCCCCAGGCGTTCTTGCGCTGGGGGGTGCTGAACGCGCAATGGCGTTGCGGTGCGGCTTTGCTTTTATCTGGATGCGACGGCACGCTCTCTCCCCTGGTTTGCAGGCTTCTCATGGCGACAGCGCGCGACGTATTCACGCTGTCGAGAAATGCATTCTAAGGGGAATCAGGCGGGCGGGTTTTCGTTCTGGTTGTCGTTCTGCTTTTTGATCTTATACGCCGTCTGGCCGCTGCATCTCGCGATGCGCCGCTCGCGTTGCGGGTTCTACGGATGCGTCGTGAACGTATCGGCAGAACCCAAAATTCAACGCCGGCGCGCGCCGGGATCGCGAAGCAAGCGCGCCGCTCGCGCTGTTACCCGCGTTCGGCGTTCAACACCTGCTCACCGTCCATATGCGTCGAGCCTTTCGCGGGACGTCCTGCCCAGTATCCGGCGAGCAGCGAGCCCGACAGGTTGTGCCACACCGAAAACAGCGCGCCGGGCAACGCCGCGATCGGCGTGAAATAGAGCTTGCCGAGCGTCGCGGCGAGGCCCGAGTTCTGCATGCCCACTTCGATGGCGAGCGTGCGGCACACGGCTTCGTCGAAGCCGAGCAGACGCCCGCCCCAATAGCCGCCGAGCAAACCGATGCCGTTGTGCAGCACCACGCCCAGCATCACCACGAGGCCGACCGACGCGATGCTCTTCTGCGTGCCGCCCACCACCGCGCCGATGATCAGCACGATCGCGACCATCGAGATCAGCGGCAGAACCGGTTCGATCTTGCGCACGATTTTGCCGAACAGATGATTGACGATCAGGCCGACCACGATCGGCAACGCGACGATTTGCAGGATGCTCATCAGCATGCCGTGTACGTCGACGGCGATCGAGGCGTCCACGTAAAGACGCGTGAGCAGCGGCGTCGCGAATACGCCGACGAGGGTCGACAGCGCGCTGATCGTCACCGACAACGCAACGTCGCCGCGCGCGAGGTAGATCATCACGTTCGACGCCGTGCCGCTCGCCACGCTGCCCACTAGCACCATGCCGGCGGTGAGGTCCGGCGGCATGCGCAACGCCTTGGCGATCACCCACGCGGCGAGCGGCATGACGAGATAGTGCAGCACGATGCCGGCGATCACCGGCGCGGGCCGCGTGAAGACACGCTGGAAATCGGCCACGGAGAGCGTGACGCCCATTGCCAGCATGATGATGGTCAGCAGCGTGGTGACGTGCGGCGCGATGCCTGAGAACGAGGCGGGCGAGCAGTACGCGGCAATCGAAACGATCACGGCCCAGAGCGGGAAGAGACGGGTGACGCGGGCAAGCATGAGAGGTGTTCCTTGATTATGTTTTATCGCGAGAAGCAGGGTCGGTCGAGCGGCACGCCGCCGTTGGCGGCGCGCTTGCGGGAGTCTGCCGCGTGAGCGCGGCAAGCCGTGATGGCGGGTGATGAGCCGTCGGGCTGCGCGGGCCTTTTTGAGGCGCGCGAGTGGGTTTTCGGCGCATGGACGCGGGTGCGCGTCCATGCGCCGGAACACGGTATTTTACCGTTCGCGGCGAATTTCCCGTGCGCCGGTGGTTGCGCGTGCAACCAGTCGGGCATCGTTCAAACGGGATTGGCCGGCACGCGCCGCAGGCTCAGTTTGTGAAAGCGCAGCGTCATCAGCAGTGCGACGCTCGCGAGGCCGGCGGCGAGTCCCCACCACAAGCCGCGCGCGCCGAGACCGAAGTGAAACGCCAGCGTGTAGCCGGTCGGGAAACCGATCACCCAGTAACCGAACGCGGCGGCGATCATGGGTACACGGGTGTCTTTCAGGCCGCGCAGACAGCCGGAACCGACCGTCTGCATGCCGTCGACGATCTGGAAGATCGCCGCCACGCCGAGCAGCGAACTCGCGAGCGCGACCGTGGCCGCGTTGGCCGGATCGTCCAGATGCAGATAGAGGCCGACGATCCAGTGCGGCGCGGCGATCAGCACGAGCCCCGACAGCGTCATGAAGGCGACGCCGAGCGCCAGCGCGACAAACCCCGCATGGCGCGCGGCGAGCGGCTGGCCGGCGCCGGACCAGAAGCCAACTCGCACGTTGGCCGCCTGGCCGATCGCGAGCGGCACCATGAAGGCCACCGAGGCGACGTTCAGCGCGATCTGATGCGCGGCCAGTTGCGACTCGCCGAGCAGCCCGACCATCAGGCCGGTGGCGAGAAAGAGCGTCGATTCGACACCGTAGGTGATCGCGACCGGCCAGCCGATGCCGAACAGTTCGCCCATCAACGGCACGTTCGGCCGGGTGGCGACGACGAAGTGCCGGTAGCGCGGCCGCAAATGCAACAGCGCCATCAGCACGAGCGCGCTCAGCCAGACGGTGATGGAAGTCGCGGCCGCCGATCCGAGAAAGCCGAGCCGCGGCAAACCATAGGCGCCGTGAATCAGCCCGTAGTTGAGAAACCCGTTCACGCCGACGCTCGCGAGCGACACCCACAACAGCCGTTTGGCCGCGCCGATGGCCGGCAGGAACGAGCGCATCAGGCCGACGCCGATCAGGCTGCCGAGCGACCCCCAGCGCAGCACCGCCGCGTACTCACCGACGTTGTGCGCGAGCAGCGCGGGTTCGCCGAAAGCGAGCAGGATCGGCGTGGCGAACGAGAGCAGGAAGAACGCCGGCACTGACAGCAGCACGGACAGCACGAAACCGGTCCAGTAGATGTGCGGCACGCGGCCCTCGTCCTCTGCGCCGCGCGCGTGCGACACGCTCACGCTGACGGAGGTCAGCACGCCTTGCAGCAGCGTGACCACCACGAAAAACAGGTTCGCGCCGAGGCCGCCGGCCGCGAGCGCGTCGGGGCCGAGCGAGCCGAGCAGGATCGTGTCGGTCACGCCCATGGCCATTTGCGAGAGCTGCGCAATGGCGAGCGGCGCGGCGAGGCGGGCAGTGTCCGCCGCGTGGCGGGTCAGGGTCGGCGGCCGGGCGGCCACCCGGGTGAAGCCGGATTGAGTCATGGAGCGCTTGGCAGCGGAAGTGGCGACAGCGCGACGGCGGGCGCGGTAGTCGCGCGGGCGGTGGCGAGGGCAGCGGTTCGGCGGGCCTTGGTGAACGCACGAGGCAATCGTACGAAACAAGCGCACGAAGCAACCGCCAGCCGGCGTGTCAGCCGATTGTTTGTCTGTCGAAACTGACAGCTTATTGCTTAGGCGCGGCGCTGTCGATGGAGACGGCACGATTTTGGTGCGCGCGCCTCCTCCGAGTTTTCGGAAACCGCAGAGCGGCGGGGCGTTGCGTCAGGCTTCGTGAACCGCAATCCGCGTGTCGCCGAGCAAGACGACCTGGCCCGCGCGGATTTTGCAGGTTTTACGCGTCTCGACCCGGCCGTCTACGGTGACAGCACCGTCCGCCACCATCATTTTTGCCGAGCCGCCACTGTCCGCAAGCCCCGTTATCTTCAGCAGATTATGCAGTTCGACGTAGTCGCCGGTGAGGGTGAAATCTAGGTTGGGCATGGCGTTTGCGCCTTCAGGCAAGGGGTTCGCATCATAAGCCAGAAGCTTGCCCTGGATGAAGTTCAAGGTGTGCGCCGACTCTGCGTGAGCATCTGCAAGCAGATGTTATGTGATTGTCAGAAAGTGAAACGTTGCGTAACACCGTTCGTAAGACACGAACTTCACTCGTAAAGTGCAGGTCAGTGGTAAAGCCTGCTGGATTGATCTGGCAGCGAGCAGACCGGGCGAGGCACGCAGAGCAAGCTTGCAAAGCGGCTCGAGAATGCGTAACGCCGGACAGGTCGCCCGCGTCACAACAACTTTAGAGAGGATGAGTCATGACCCAAATTCGAACGCTTCTGATCAATACCGCCCTGACTGCCGCCGTGACCGCGTTCGCGGCCACCGCAGCCGTTGCGCAGACTGCGCAACCGGCCGAGGGTGTCAACGGCCAGCCGCAAGTCCAGATGCAAGGCGCCGACGTTGCGCCCGCTGCACCCGCCGCGCAGGGCGTGCAGCCGGTGACGCCGCCCCCGGCGCGCCTGACGGCGTCGGGTTCGACGGACCCGCTGGTGCAGAAGCGCGACGCCAATGCGAAGGCCAACGCTGAATATCGCGCGTCGAAAAAGGCATCCAAGGCCGAGCTGAAGGACCAGCAGAAGGCCGCCAAGGCGCAGTACAAGGAAGAGGTGCGCGGCGCAAAGATCAACCAGAAGGCGGATAAGCAGGCCGCCAACAACGAAATGAAGATGGACATGCAAGGCCAGGCCGGCGTCCAGGCGGACGGCGCCGACGTCAAGCACTAAGACCGAGGCTGAGCATCAAGGCGGTGGCGGGGCGGCATAGGTTGCCAACGCCGCCGCCTTGACCGATCGCGTTTGAAGGATCGCAAGGTCCAGGCATCTCGTTTCACGGAGGTATCGCATGAATATCACTCTGTCCATGAAGTCCAGAATTTCGGCCGCGTTGATCGCGGGCTGCCTGTCGTCGGTTGCCTTCGCGCAGGCTAGCGATCCGGCTGCGGCGCCGGTTACCCATGCCGACAAGAAGGCGGCCAAGGAGCAGTCGAAGGCGGATAAGAAAGCGTCCGTCGCGCAAGCCAAGGCGGACAAGAAGAAAACCGACGCTCAGGCCGACGCCGATAAGGCCAAGGCCGACGCCAATGTGAAGGACGCGAAGACGCAGTAGCCCCTGAAGGACGCGAAGACCGAGCCCGGCTTGACCGCTGGCCTCGCGGCGACGTGTGAACGGCTTCGCGTTGCGTTTTCAAAGAAATGGCCCGTGCGCTTCCACGCCACGGGCCATTTTTCATTTGCGCAATTGTCATACGGCGGGATGCCGGCCGCCGAGGGCGCGCGGTCGAAAAAAGGGTCGCTTGTCGACGAGGGTTGTATGGATATACAGTATGCGTCGCCGTACTGAATCCACCTAACGTCCAAACCGATCGTGCTCTCCGTCGCCGAATCCCCGTCGTTCGATACCGCCGCCTGGCTGGCAAAGCTCAACGACGCGCAGCGCGAAGCCGTCGAGTACGGCGCCGACACGCCTACCGCGCCGCCCGGCGCATTGCTGGTGATCGCGGGCGCCGGCTCCGGCAAGACCAACACTCTCGCTCACCGGGTCGCCAATCTGGTGGTGAACGGCGCCGATCCGCGCCGCATCCTGCTGCTAACGTTTTCGCGTCGCGCTGCGCTCGAAATGACCCGGCGCGTCACGCGCATCGCCGGCGCGGCGCTCGGCACGCGAGCCGCGCTCGCGCAAGGGCTGACATGGTCGGGCACGTTCCATAGCGTGGGCGCGCGGCTGTTGCGCGAGTACGCGGACCTGATCGGCCTCGCGCCGGCCTTTACGATCAACGACCGCGAAGATTCCGCCGACCTGATGAATCTGGTGCGCCACGAGCTCGGTTTGTCGGCGAAAGAGCGGCGTTTCCCGGCCAAGGGCACGTGCTTTGCCATCTACTCGCGCGTTGTGAACGCCGGCGCGTCGCTCGGCCAGGTGCTCGACAGTGCGTTCCCCTGGTGCCGTGAATGGGAAGCCGATCTGCGCAGGCTGTTCGCGGCTTATGTCGAGGCCAAACAGAAGCAGAGCGTGCTGGACTACGACGACCTGCTGCTTTACTGGTCGCACATGGCGGCCGAGCCGGCCATCGCCGCCGACCTGTCGGCGCGCTTCGATCACGTGCTGGTGGACGAATATCAGGACACCAACCGTCTGCAGGCGTCGATCCTGCTCGCATTGAAGCCGGACGGCCGCGGCCTGACCGTGGTCGGCGACGACGCCCAGTCCATCTATTCGTTTCGCGGCGCGACCGTGCGCAACATTCTCGATTTCCCCGCGCATTTCGACCCGCCGGCCAAACAGGTCACGCTCGAGCGCAATTACCGGTCGACCGCGCCGATTCTGGCGGCGTCGAACGCGGTGATCGAACTGGCCAGCGAGCGCTACACGAAGAATCTCTGGACCGACAAGGCGTCGGCGCAGCGCCCGCGCCTCGTGAGCGTCGCCGACGAGGCCGATCAGGCGCGCTACATCGTCGAACAGGTGCTCGAGGCGCGCGAGCAGGGCATGAAGCTCAAATCACAGGCGGTGCTGTTTCGCGCCGCGCATCACAGCGTCGCGCTGGAGATCGAACTGACCCGGCGCAACATCCCATTCGTGAAATTCGGAGGCTTGAAGTTTCTCGATTCGGTGCACGTGAAAGACGTGCTCGCCGTGCTGCGCTGGGCGGAAAATCCGCGCGACCGCGTCGCCGGCTTTCGCGTCGTGCAGTTGCTGCCGGGCGTGGGGCCGGCCACGGCTGCCAAGGTGCTCGACGAGATCGTCGCGCGCGCGGGCAGCGGCAATCCGGCCGACACCGCCGGTGGCGCATTGGCGGCCTTCGCCGCGCCGGCTCGCGCGCAGGAAGACTGGCATCCGTTCGTCAAGCTGATGTCGAGCGTGTACGGCCGCCAGACGCCGTGGCCCGCCGAGTTCGAGATGGTGCGCCGGTGGTACGAGCCGCATCTCGAGCGCAACCACGAGGACGCTGCGATCCGCCATGCGGACGTGTTGCAGATGGAGAGCATCGCGGGCACGTATGCGTCGCGTGAACGCTTTCTGACCGAGCTGACGCTCGATCCGCCCGATGCCACCAGCGACGAATCCGGCGTGCCGTTGCTCGACGAAGACTACCTGATCCTCTCCACGATTCATTCCGCGAAGGGGCAGGAGTGGCGCAACGTGTTCGTGCTGAACGGTGTGGACGGCTGCATTCCCTCCGACCTCGGCACTGGCAGCGAAGAGGAAATCGACGAGGAGCGCCGCCTGCTCTACGTGGCGATGACGCGCGCGAAAGAGGATCTGCATATCGTCGTGCCGCAGCGCTTTTACGTGCACAACCAGACGCATATGGGTGATCGTCACGTGTGGGCGTCGCGTACGCGCTTTATTCCCGCGCATCTCATGCCGCTGTTCGACGCCTACGCGTGGCCGCGGGTGCCGGTTCCGAGCGCGCCCACGGCGGCCGGGCTGGCCGCCGCCGCGCAGGCGAAGATCGAGATCGCGGCGAAACTCAGGAAGATGTGGGATTGAGAATGCGGTGGGTGCCGCCGTTACGGGCGCGGCGCCTGCCGTGACACGATTGATGCCGCTTGACGCCGGGCGCCCGCGCGAGAAAAAAGGCCCTTTGGCGAGGCGCGCTATTGGAGATGACGTTTTTTCGGCGGCTGCGGGTCGCGGCCCGCCCCCGGGGCACGCGCGCCGGAGTCGTTCTGCAAGACACGCGGCGCTTCGACCAGATAGGTTGGCTGCCAGTAAGTCGGCGCTCGTTTCCGAAGGCTTCGAGCTTCAGCGCGACTGCCGTTGTTGTTGCTGCGGGGCCGGACGCGGCGGCACGAAGAAGTTGCGCAGCCAGGCCGCCATGCGCGAGAACACGTCGTACGGCTCTTCGACGAAAATCTCCGGCTTGAGCAAACGCAGGAATTCCATGATCTGCTGCGCTTCCTGTTTCTGGAACGAGCCGTGCGAGATGCCCAGCCGCAGAAGCCCGCGCAGTTCGCCGAGCTTCTCGCGCGCGGTGCTCCCCACGCTCGTTTCGCACGCCACCTTGGCCTCGTAGACGCGCTGGCGCAGCGATTCCACCAGCCTCCAGGCGGGTGTCTGCATGACTTCCTCGAGCGCCTGAATGTCCTGCGCCGCGCTCTTGATCTGCGCCGCGAGCGGGTCGACCAGCGTGGCGTCGCCTTCCGCTTCCTTGACGATCGCCGCCGCCCAGTCGCGGCACTGCTTGGCGAGTTCTTCCGGCGTCCATTCCGAGCGGGCCGCGAAACCGAAGCCGAATTCGCCCGCCTGCCGCATCAGGATTGCGACGACGTCCGGAAACTCCTTGTCGAGCGTTCGTTTGGCCCAAGCGTACTGGCCGCCCTGCAACATCCGCTGAACCGCGTGTTCGGTCAGCGGCACCATATTGTCGAGCAGCTTGGCGCGCAAAAAGTCCTCAAACGACGGCGTCGCGAACTGCGGATCGAGCTTCAGCGATACCCGCAGAAAAGCGTCGAAATCCTTGCGCAGTGTCGCAATGGTCTCGTCTTTGAGCGTGAGGGTGATTTGACCCATGAGTTATCCCGTTTGGTCCTGCCGCGCGGCTTCACCGCGCCACCCGGCCGCGCGGGCCTTGGGAGACGCGACGTTCGATGCCGGCGCGCTTGATTCCTGCCTGTTGCCGCGTAACCAGCGGGACGTATCCCGACGAGCGGACCTCGACTGCATAACGGCGGATCGGGGGGAAACTTAAGGGCGTGCGGGGCGGGTGCGCCCGCTTTAGAGGGAAGCGTCGCCCGGCATGCGCTTGCGTGTCGCAAGCCGGACGACCGGGATGCCGCCATGAAGGCGGCGTGCACCTATTTCAGCACGATACATTGCCAGACAAAAAACACCGCCAGGCCGACCGCAATGGTCAGAAGCGGCCGACGTGTGACTGCGCTGACGAGCACCGCGGCCAGCGCACCGACGAGTTGCGGATTGCGCCAGGTCAGCTCGGCATTGCTGCCGTGCGGTGAAACCGCCATCGGCACGATGATCGCGGTCAGCACGGTGACCGGCACGAAGCCGAGGGCGGTGCGCACAAGCGGCGGAAACACGAGCCGGTCGCCGAGCACGAAGACCGCGGCGCGGATCACCCACGTGATGGCCGCCATGCCGAGAATCAGAACGACGTAGTTCATCGGGACGCCTCCGCTGTTTTGCCCGTGCCGCGCAGGTTGGGGCGCGAGGTCGACAGCAGGACGCCGATCGCCACGCCCGCGAATACCGCGCCGAGCAGCCCGAGCTTGTACGGCCACGCCTGCCAGAAGAAGGCCAGCGTGCCCGCGGTCACTGCGGCCGCGATATAGCGCAGCGCCACGAGTTGCGGCACGACGATCGCGATAAAGGTGGCGACCATTGCGAAATCGAGGCCGAGCGATTGCAATCCCGGAAACGCCGCCCCGAACAACAGGCCGGCGACGGTCCAGATCTGCCAGTTCAGGTACATGGCGAGACCCGCGCCGAAGAAGTAGTGCGGGCCGACCGTGCCGGGCTCCCGGTGCCGGTAATGCTCCCACGCGACGGCGAAGACTTCGTCCGTGAGCAGCGCGCCGAGCGCCCAGCGCCAGCGCGCCGACAGATGCGCGACGTGCGGTGCGAGCGTGGCGCTGTACAGCACGTGACGCAAATTGACCACCAGCGTAGTCGCCCAGATCACGGCGAAGCTGGCGTGACCCGCGATCAGGCCGAGTGCGATGAACTGCGCGGAGCCGGCGAACACGACGAGCGACATCAACTGCCCGTGCCAGAGGTGCAGCGGACCGGATGCGACGAGTGTGCCGAAAATGACGCCGAAAGGCGCCGCGCCGACCATCATCGGAATGATGTCGCGCGCGCCGGCGGTGAACTCTTTTAGATGGCCATGGCTCGTGGGCTGGCCTGCGGTGGAATGGGTCAATCTTGCCTCCTTGAATCGGGAAGCTTAGCGGGGGCGGCCCGGCGGAGCTTGTACGTTCTTGCGGCTGGGCGTGTCTCGATGCGCTGACGCGTGGCGATGTCGTTGGTTGGTGGCTTGCGCGCCGGGGCGTGTCGTGCGGCCGGAATGAGCGACGCGGCGGTGCGCGCAAAGGTTGGCAGCAAATTTCGTGCTGGGATGACGCCGGCGGCCGGGGCGTCCCAGGCAGCGGGCGTGCACAGGTCGCTAGCAACGTTCGCGCTAGCGTTGTCTCTGGCGGTTAGAGCGCCCGGAACAGCGGTAAAGGTCGCCGGCAACGTTCGCGCTAAGGCTGTCTTTAGCGGCTGGACTCTTTGAGGCCGCCGGACGCGCTGCTTGCCTCCAACGCCAGTGTCCCGCCAACACCCACGCCAACACCCACGCCAACACCCACGCCCTGTCAGACGCCTTGCCAGCGTCCGGGCGGCACGCCGAACATCCGCCGGAAATGCCGCGTGAAATGGCTCTGGTCGGTGAAGCCGCTGGCGGCGGCGACATCCGTGACCGATACGCCGGCGCGCAATGGCGCGAGCGCGCGCTGCAAGCGCACCTGATTGCGCCATGCATGCGGCGGCAAGCCGGTCGTTTGAGTGAAAAGACGTGCCGCGTGGAACGGCGAAAGCCCCGCCGCCTGAGCGACTTCGGCGAGTGTGACGGGTTCGGCGAGGTCGCCCGTCAGGCACTCCTGCATGAGCGCCACGCGTGCGTCGTCGGTGGCGAGGCGGGCGCGCGCCGGGCGCGTTTGCGAATAGCGCACCAGCAGCGTGGACAACGCGTCGAGCATGGCGGCCTCGGCGGCAAGCGCGTCGTCGCCGGCCTCCAGCAGGCGATGCGCGTGCGCGAGCCGCGTAGCCAGATCAGGATCGCGGATCACGCCGGGCGCAAACCACGGCAACGTCTGCGGTTTGCCACTGACTTCATTGGCGAGCGAATGGATGAAATCCACCGGCGCATACATCACGCGATACCGCCAGCCTGCCTCGACCGCCTTCGAGCCGGTGTGCAACTCGCCGGGATTGATGATCGGCACGCTGCCGGCTTCGGCCACGTAGTCGGAACCGAGGTACCGATAACCCTCGGCGCCCGCGACGATCACCGGAATCGTGTACGCGTCGTGCCAATGCGGCGTGAACTCGTGATCGTGATATTCGGCCGTGAGCAGGTCCGCACCGGGCAGAAGCGGCGTGCGCCAGTAGCGGGCGGAATCTTGGAAACGATGGGCGGTGGTCATGATGAGGGTCCGGCAGGACCGGTCAGTGTAGCGCGTCGTGAAGGGCGGCGCTTCATCGGCCGGGGGCTCGTGCGGGTGTTTCCTGCCGGAGCGTGATGCCTCGGTTCGAGCAGTAGCTTTCCTCCCACCGCCTGAGGCCACCGATTCACGCCATCGAATCGGCCGGCTGCGTTTTTCCGTAGGGCGGGGCGCTTACTTGAGCGGGATCGTCGTGCCGGCCGGCATCGGCACGGCACTTACGCTGTTCTTCGCGCTACCGCTCACGACCCGGTCGCTGTAGGTGAGATACACCAGCGAGTTGCGTTTCGCGTCGACGACGCGCACCACATGCAGCGACTTGAAGATGAGCGACATGCTCACCGAAAACACGTCGGCCTGTTTCTTCACAGGACCCGTGAAGTGAATTTCGCCGACCTGACGGCAAGCGATCGACGCCTCCGTGGGATCTTCCGCGATGCCGAGCGTCCCCTTGACACCACCCGTACGCGCCCGCGATACGTAGCAGGTCACGCCCTGAACCACGGGATCGTCATAGGCTTCTACGACCACACGGTCGGAACCCGTGACGTGGAAGTTGGTATTGACGCTGCCGACTTCTTCGCTGTGTGCCGAAGGCAGCAGCAGCGCGGCGGTCGCCGCGAGCGCGATGCGCAACAAAGTGGGTTTCATGGGATCGCCAGAAATTGAGCGCCTGGGCTGGCGCGGGATGCATGCCGCAAGCCGCCATCGTATAACGGCGAGCCGATCATCGGGCTTTTGCAGGCGAGTGCGGACAGCGTCCACTATGTTCGGGATTGCTGCGAGAGTATCGACCCGGAGCTGTGATCGGGCGTGCAGAAATGTGACGCGGAAAAAGAAAAGGCCCGCACGAATGCGGGCCTTTCAAAATTT
>NZ_JARESX010000065.1:0-42375 GCF_046026435.1 Paraburkholderia sp. RL17-381-BIF-C
AAAGTAAGTGCCGCCCCGCACAGGGGCAACGCCAATAGACCACCACGAATTCAAGGAAAGGCCAAAGCCAAAAAAAACAACCCAACCCCGACCGCGCCGCAGGCAAAAAAACAACACCCCCGCAGCGCGGCCCACCCAAAATTTACTTCCGCAAGGAATCCAGATCAATCACAAACCGATACTTGACATCGCTCTTCAGCATCCGTTCATAAGCCTCATTAATCCCCTGCATAGGAATCACCTCGATATCCGAAGTAATCCCATGCTCACCGCAGAAATCCAGCATTTCCTGCGTCTCGGCAATGCCGCCAATCAACGACCCAGCCAACCGGCGACGCTTGAAAATCAGATTGAACACCTGCGGCGACGGATGATCGTGCTCCGGCGCGCCGACCAGCGTCATGGTTCCATCACGCTTGAGCAGATTCAAAAACGGATTCAGATCATGTTGCGCAGCCACGGTGTTCAGAATGAAATCGAAGCTGTTCAAATGCGCTTCCATCTCTTCGGCATTCTTCGAAATCACCACCTCATGCGCACCCAGCCGCTTCGCGTCTTCGATCTTCGAGGGCGACGTGGTGAACAACACGACATGCGCACCCATCGCGCGCGCCAGCTTCACGCCCATATGACCCAGGCCGCCAAGGCCGACAATGCCGACCTTCTTGCCGGGACCGGCGCCCCACGTGCGCAGCGGCGAATAGGTGGTGATGCCCGCGCACAGCAACGGCGCCACGCCGGCAGGGTCGAGATTGTCCGGCACGCTCAAGGTGAACGCTTCGTCCACGACGAGTTGCGTGGAATAGCCGCCGTAAGTGATCTGACCGTCGACCCGGTCGACTCCGTTATACGTGCCGACAAAACCGTTCTCGCAATACTGCTCGAGACCTTCCTCGCAACTCGCACACGTGCGGCACGAATCGACCAGACAGCCGACGCCGACCAGATCGCCCACCTTGTGCTTCGTCACGTCCGCACCGACCGCGGTCACGCGGCCGACGATTTCATGGCCCGGCACCACCGGAAATACGGTGTTCTTCCATTCATTGCGCGCCTGATGCAAATCGGAATGGCACACGCCGCAAAACAGCACTTCCATCTGCACATCAAGGGGGCGAAGTTCGCGGCGCTGGATTTCGAACGGGGCGAGCGGCGCGGTAGCGTCGGTCGCTGCATAGGCATAAGTCGTGCTCATGGGTAGCTCCAGCAAAGAGGGTGAAGTCGCAAGGCGCCGGCCATGGGCGACGCATGTCGCCGATGAGGCCAACCTCGTCATGAACCGGGATCACGGCGCGGGCGGTGACTGGCAAATTCGTCAAACAGGCAATGGCCAATCGAGCCCGGCGCAGCGCGGAAATAGATGATCCGGCAGGGTTCCCATGATAGGAGCGGGCGAGGAGCCCGGGAATACCTGAATGTCTTGAAGGTTTGCCTAAAACTCCTGGCGAGCAGCGCGATAGGTCGTTTGGTGATAAATTTCAAGCATTATTCTCTTGCACGTCACTATACCGTCATGTCAACCCGTTCCGCTGAACCCGTCCCGCTCGATCCCGCCCAGCAGCGTGTGGTCGAATTATTCGACGTGCTCGCGCCCAACCCGGGCTTCACGCGCACGAGTCTCGAAGGCGTCAATCTGATGCGCGCGAATAGTCCCATGCCGCGCATGCCTGTGATGTACGAGCCGAGCATCGTGATCGTCTGCCAGGGACGTAAGCGCGGCTTTCTCGGCGATCAGGTGTTTCAGTACGACGCGCAGCAGTACCTGGTGCTCTCGGTGCCATTGCCATTCGAATGCGAGACCGAGGCGAGCCCGGATGAGCCTTTTCTCGCCATCTCGGTGCGCGTCGATCTCACCATGGTGGCGGAATTGCTGATGGCATTGAACGAGACGCAAGGCGCCGCGCAGCACGAACCCGTCGGCATCTATTCGACGCCACTCGACCCGGCGCTGTGCAACGCGGTGCAGCGTCTGATGGACGCGCTGGCTTCGCCGCTCGACGCACGCATTCTCGCGCCCGGCGTGGTGCGGGAGATCTGTTATCGCGTGCTGACCGGCGAGCAGGGCGACGCGATTCGCGCGGCACTCACGCATCAGAATCATTTCGGCCGCATTGCCAAAGCATTGCGGCGGATTCATGCCGATTACCACGGCGTTCTCGATGTCGATACGCTCGCGTCCGAAGCCGGCATGAGCCTCGCCGTGTTTCACGCGCAGTTCAAAGCCGTCACCGCCACTTCGCCGATGCAATACGTGAAGACCACACGTTTGCATCATGCGCGTTTGCTGATGGTGCAGGATGGTTTGAATGCGGGCGCGGCCGCGGCGCGCGTCGGTTATGAAAGCGCGTCGCAATTCAGCCGTGAGTTCAAGCGCCTTTTCGGCCTCAGTCCAGTGGACGAAGTGAAGCGCATGCGCACCTTGTACGATTCGCCGGCACCACGCGTGGTCAAACCGGTGGCGCGCTACGTCACCGCCGTGTGAGCGGGCAAACGGGCCGCATTACAAACCGCTGAACCAGTTGTAGCCCTGATCTTCCCAATAGCCGCCAGGGTTCGTGTTCGTCACGAAGATCGCCGCGATGTGCTTGGGATTCTTGAAGCCAAGTTTGGTCGGCACGCGCAGCTTCAGTGGATAACCGTATTTGGCCGGCAGCGGCTCATTGCGGAAATCGAGCGTGAGTTGCGTCTGCGGATGCAGGGCCGTCGCCATGTCGAGACTGGAGTAATAGCGGTCCGCGCATTTGAAGCCGACATAGCGAGCGCTCAGATCCGCGCCGATGCGCTCCAGAAACGTGCGAAACGGCACGCCGCGCCATTGTCCGATCGCGCTCCATCCTTCAATGCAGATGTGGCGTGTGATCTGCGAGACCTGCGGCAACGCGCGCAGCTGATCGAGATTCCAGCTGCGCTTGTCCGACACGAGCCCTGAGACTTCGAGCTGATAAGTCGAACCGTCGATGTCCGGCGCGTCGAACTCCGGATAGAACGCGTTGAACGGAAACGGATCGGTGATTTCACGCGCGGAGTAGGTAGGTGCCAGCTTGTTGCGGTCGAACAGCCAGCCCTGCACGCGATCGTTCCAGCGCGACATGGCCCAGAGCACCTTGTCGACCGAATCGCCATCCTGCATGTTGCAGCCGGAAAGCATCGCCAGCGCGCCGATGGAAAGCGACGAGCGCAGAAACAGGCGCCGCTGCAGCCGCTCGATTTGCGGCTGATGATCGGCAAGGACGATGCGGGCTCGGCGTTCGTCGCCGTTGCGTTCGGATGCGCTCATGCCTGGGTTCCTCCATGCGCTGCGTGCCGTGCGCGACCGGTCAGCATTGGCAGCAGCGTGCGCGGCACGAGCAGCACCAGCGCCAGATGCACCACCACGAAACCGACCACACCCGCCATTGCGATGAAATGCACGCGCCGTGCGAAATCGAAGCCGCCGAATAAGGCTGTAAGCCACGAAAATTGCACCGGCTTCCAGATGGACAGCCCCGACGCGACCAGCAACACGCCAAGCGCCAGTACGATGAGATACAGCGCGCGCTGCACCGCGTTATATCTGCCGGTATCGTGCGGCAACTTGAATTGCAGGGCGAGGCTTGCGTCATGTATTACGTCGCGGGGATGAACCGGCAACAGCTTGCGCCGGAAATGCCCACCGCCGAGGCCATACGCGAAATACAGCAGGCCGTTCGCGCAGAGCAGCCACATCGCCGCGAAGTGCCAGGCGATCGAGCCGCCCAGCCATCCGCCGACGGTCGCCCACGCCGGAAATCTGAATGGGAAGAAGGGCGACGCGTTATAGATCGCCCAGCCGCTCATCACCATGCAGACCATCGCGAACGCGTTGATCCAGTGTGTGATACGGACGACGAGCGGGTGGACGAGCAGGCGCATTTGCGGTTCGGGCATGGAAAGGATCACGAGGCGAACGGGAGCTGGAAAGCCGCGCCATTGAAAAAGCGCGGCTGCTCGAACAAACCGGAAAACGGCAATGCCGTGTTACATCGGCGGCGTTACGCCGTGCTCGCCCGCGGAGATGAAGTTGGCCGCCATCGAGCCGTCGGCTTCCTTGTGCGCGAACAGCACGACCTTCGCGCCCGGCACGAGCAGCGAGCGGTCACCCGGTTCCAGCGCGACGATAGGCACGTCTTGCGGAATCACGATCTTCTTTTCGCCGTCCTTGTACTTCACGGTGATCGTGCGGCCGTTGCTGACCACGAGCGAACCGACCGTACCGTTGGTCATCGAGCTGTTGCCGCCGAGATCCCACGGACGGTGCCCTTCGCCGGCACCGCGCATGCTCGCGGGGAACACGTGGACTTCGAGTGCTTTCAGCGTGCCGTCCGCTTGCGGGATCGCGGCGGTGCCCACGTAGCTGTCCGGCTTGATGTCGTTCACGTCGGCGAGCACGACGCCGCGAATCGGCGTGTCCTTGGCGAGCTTCACGTCGACGTCCTTGCCGTCGCGCGTGTGGACCTTGAGCAGGTCGCCCGACAACGATGTTACCGTGCCGCGCACGCCGGTCGGCGCGGCGTTCTGGGCGTATGCGGCCGGACCGGCGGTGAGGAACGCAGCGGCGGCGAGCGCCGGGGCGACGAAGGTGCGCAACGCACGCGCGGAAACCATCTTCATGAATCTGCTCCAGGTGGTGAACGATGGGGGCAGATTAGACTCGGGACCGGCTCCGGCGAGTGACAGATGGATGACAAAAACGTCATGAATGGCGCGCAACGGCCACGTAAAATGACCGGCATATCCACGTCCCGCATGTCAGCGAGCCTTCGAGCGAGCCTCCGGGCCGAAGCCCGAATTGGAGCACTGAGCACCATGAGCATCCTCGTCATAGAAGACGATCCGAAAACCGGCGACTACCTGAAGAAGGGCTTGCGCGAGAGCGGCTATGCGGTCGATCTCGCCCGCACCGGCACGGACGGCCTGCACATGGCGCTCGAAAATCCTTACGACCTCGTGGTGCTCGACGTGATGCTGCCTGGTATCGACGGCTGGGAAATCATGCGCGCGCTGCGGGCACGGCGCGATCTGCCGGTGATTTTCCTCACCGCGCGCGACCATGTCAGCGACCGTATTCGCGGTCTCGAACTCGGCGCGGACGATTACCTCGTCAAGCCGTTTTCGTTTACCGAACTGGTGCTGCGAATCCGCACGCTGCTGCGCCGTGGCGTGATCCGCGAGAGCGACGTGTTCGAGATCGCCGACCTGAAGCTCGACGTGCTGCGTCGCAAGGTGACGCGCGAAGGCGTCGAGATCCCGCTCACCAACAAGGAGTTCATGCTTTTGCATCTGCTCGTGCGCCGTCAGGGCGAAGCGCTGTCGCGCACGCAGATCGCGTCCGAAGTGTGGGACATGAACTTCGACAGCGACACCAACGTGGTCGACGTGGCCATCAAACGGCTGCGCGCCAAGGTCGATCATCCGTTCGAAAAGAAGCTGATTCATACGGTGCGCAGCATCGGCTACACCTTCGGCGACGGCTCATGAAATTCTGGACCGGGCGCTCGCTCACGGCTCGCACCACCGTGCTGTTCGCGTCGATTGCCTGCGTGGTGATCGGCACTTTGGGCGCGTATTTCTACCGCTCCGCGGAGCTGTCGTTGCAGCGCCGCGCCGACGTGGTGCTGACCGGGCGCGTCGAGCATTTCAGCCGGATTGTGCGCGATCTCTACTCGGTCGGCGAACTGAAGGACCGGCCGTTGCTGTTCGAGACCATGCTCGGCGCGGAACAGGACGTGCTGCTGTTTCGCCGTCCGGGCGAGGCGCCGTTTATCGACGTGAACCCGGGTGGCGTGGCGGTGCCCGCGTTGCAGGCCGGCGAGGAGGGCCGTCTGCCGACCTTTGCCGACATTCGCCAGACCCGGCTCGCCGACGGAGTGCCGGTGCATTGGGCGATCGCCACCGCCCGAGCGCGCGAAGACGGCACCGAGGTCGAAGTGATCGCCGGTCACCCGATGACGCAGGAAGTGCGCATGCTGGCCGCTTATCGCAACCGCATCCTGCTGGCCACGCTGATCGGCATGCTGGCCGCGACGCTGCTCGCCTATTGCGTGCTGCGCCGAGCGTTGCGCCCGGTGCGCGAGATTGCCACGCGGGCCGCGCAGATCAGCCCCGCGAGCCTGTCCGTGCGGCTCGACAGCGAGGCGGCGCCGCTCGAATTGCGCCAGCTCACGCACGCGTTCAACGCCATGCTCGACCGTCTCGCCGACGGTTATCAACATCTGTCGCAGTTTTCCGCCGACCTGGCGCACGAAATCCGCACCCCGGTTGGCGCGTTGATCGGGCAGACCCAGGTTACGCTCGCGAGGACACGCGAGCCCGAAGAGTATCAGCAGGTGCTTGAATCGAATCTGGAGGAGCTGAGTCGCCTCAGTCACATCGCGGAAAACATTCTGTTTCTTGCGCATGCGGACCATGCGGCGCTCTCAGTCGAACGTGAGCCGATCGACCTGCGCGAGGAACTCGTCAGGATCGCAGACTATTTCGAAGGTCCCGCCGACGAACGCGGCATGCGCTTCGTGGTCGAGGCAGACGGTATGGCATGGGTGAATCCCATGCTGTGCCGGCGTGCGATCAATAACCTGGTCGTCAATGCGGTGCGTTACGGCGCGAGCGATACGGTGGTGCGTTTGCGCGGCTCGCAGGACGAAGAGGGCGCCACGGTGGTGGTCGAAAACGACGGCGCGCCCATTCCCGAAGAGCAACTGGGGCGTTTGTTCGACCGCTTTTATCGCGCGGATGCGGCGCGCAGCGCGTTCACCGAATCGAGTGGTCTGGGCCTCGCGATCGTCAAGGCGATCATGCATCTGCACAGCGGCACCGCGTGCGTGGTGTGTCCGGCGCCGGGCGTGGTGCGTTTCGAATTGCGCTTTCCGGGCGTTTGAGCGCCGGCGTTCGCGGGCGGCGCTGTTCGCTCAGACCTTCTTCAGATAAGCGGCCTTCAGCATGAAGTTGCCGGCGTCCATCTTGCAGTCCACTTCATGATCGCCGCCCACGAGGCGAATGCTCTTCACCTTGGTGCCCATTTTCAGCGTGATCGACGAGCCTTTTACTTTCAGGTCCTTGATCAGCACGACCGCATCGCCATCGGCGAGTGGATTGCCGTTGGCATCCTTGACGACGCGTTGGTCGGCGTCGTCGGCGGATGCGGCGGCGTGGATCGGCCATTCATGCGCGCAATCCGGGCAGACGTAATTGTCGCCGTCGGGGTAAGTGTTTTCCATTGCGCATTGCGGGCAGGCGGGAATCGTCGACATGATTGTGTTTCCGGACCGCGGCGGGCCGCGGATAACTTCAGGGTCCGCGAGTATAACGGACGCGTGCCGGGGCGCCGGTGTGCGGCACGCGCAATGCTGCGCTAGCGCAAACCGGCACGTTTAAATACCCGCCTGAAGGGCGCGTGGCGGCGCCAAAGGAGCGGCGGACTATACTTTTCCGATAGCGTGGCGATCCCGCGTGTGCCGCCACGCTAGCAATGCATTTGTAATGCACGCCTATTGCCCGAATCTCACAGCAGGAGTTCTGTCATGGTCAAACTCGCCCTGTACGTTCGTCTTGAAGCCAGGCCAGGCAAGGAAAAAGAGGTCGAAGCGTTCCTGCTCGGCGGCCTGCCGCTCGTCGAGGAGGAGCCGGGCACCATCGCGTGGTTCGCCTTGAAGCTGGGGCCGTCCACATTCGGTATTTTCGATGCCTTCGCGGATGAAGGCGGCCGTGACGCGCACCTGCACGGCAAGGTGGCCGCCGCGTTGATGGCGAAGGCGGGCGAACTGTTCGCCTCGCCACCCAGTATCGAGAAGGTCGACGTGCTGGCGGCCAAACTGCCGGGCTAAACGAGCGGCGGGCCGCGCGTCTGTTTGTCAGCGGCCCGCCGCGTCGCCGGCGCCGGCGGCCGGCTGGTTCGCATAGGTTGCGCGCTTGTCCTCATACATCAGCAGATCGGCGCGCTGCACGCCCGCTTCGAGCCGGTCGCCACGTTGGCAGGTGGCCGCGCCCATCGAGAAGCTCAGCGGCGAGCCGGGATAGAACTGATTGTTCATCTCAACCAGTTGCCTGATTGCATCGACCATTGCGACGCCGCCGCGCTCGTCGGTGTCGGGCATGAGGATCGCGAACTCGTCTCCGCCAATGCGCGCCGCATGAAACGGCGTCTCGGTCGCTTTGGCGAGCACCTCGCCGGCGCGCCGCAGCAACGCGTCGCCTGCCGCGTGGCCGAGTTGATCGTTCACGCGTTTCAAACCGTTCAGGTCGGCCATGATGATCGTGACGGGCCACGGACCCTTGCGTTCGAGCCGGTTCAGTTCGTCCACGTAGAAGGAGCGGTTGCGCAGCTTGGTCAGCACGTCATGCTTGCCGAGGAACTCGAGATAGGCTTCGGCTTTCTTGCGCGCCGTGATGTCCGTGAGCGCCACCAGCACCAGGTCCCAGTTCTTTTCATGGCCGGGCAGCACGGAGAATTGCAGGTGCACGTGCACCTCGCTGCCATCGAGCGAATAGTTGAGCACCTCGCGCTGCTGGAACAGCTTGCCGTCCCACAGATCGATCAACTGCTCACGGAAATGCGGGCGCATGTCGTCGCGGAACACATCAGGCAGATGCGCCAGCAGCGTTTTCTTGTCTTTGGCCGCGAACATGTCGAGCGTGTGCTGGTTCACGTCGAGCACGTGGATTTCCTGCATGCAGCGCTCGACGAACTCGGGATGCACGTCGGTAAACACGCGGAAATCGTTGATGCCGGCCGCGCGCGCTTCGTCGAGCAGACGTTTGACCGCGCTGAAATCCTCCACCCAGAGCGATACCGGCGAATACTCGAACAGGCCGCGCACATACTGCTCGGCGAGCGTCACGCGATGCCGCGCGCCTTCCAGTTCGGTGATGTCCTCGACCGACACCAGCACCCGATCCCAGCGCGCCTCGTGGCCGGGCAGCACGGCGCCCTTGAGCAGCACGTCGAGGCGCCGTCCGCCGAGCGTGTAGTTGACCGTCTGGCTGGTGAACTGCGATTGCCCGGCCCACAGCTGGCATAGCTCTTCCAGATGGGTCTTGAGCATGTCGTCGCGGAACACCGAGGCGAGATTGCCGTTGAGCGCGTCGAAATCGGCAGCCTCGAATTGGGTCAACGTTTTCTGATTGACCTTGATGACGCGGATGCTATGCGCGCACTGCGCGACGCAGCCCGGATTGGCGGCGAAATGCGCGCGCAGATCGGTCACACCGTCGGCCCGCCATGCGTCGAACAATGCGCGCACGCCGCTGAAGTCTTCGAGCCAGAGCGAGACGGGCGCGAGTTCGAACATCTCGGAATCGTCGTTGGCGGGCGCGGGGCCACGCGGCAGGATGTCCAGCATGGAGTTCTCGGAATCGGAAGTGCCGCTATTTTAAAGCCGGTTGGGCGGTTGCTGAAAAGAAAGACCGGTTACGCATCATTTTCGCCTCCGCGATTCAACAAGATAACGGCCGTATTCCAATTGACTTGAGGCGCGCCGGGGCGGCCCGGTCGCTCGCCTGCATGCCTTGACGAGCCTTGCTACACTGGCTCGAGATCTATTCCGTCCATCCACGTTGCCGACGAAAGCGCCGACATGAAGCCATCCCTTCTGGTTCTGATCCATTTGAACGATGCAAGCCGCGCGAGTATCGAAGCGGCGTTCCACGTCATCTACGCACCCGACGCCGCCCAGCGAGCCGCCGCCATCGACGCGCACGGCGAGACGATTCGCGCCGTGCTGACCAACGGCACGACCGGACTCACCGCCGCGGAAATCGACCGCATGCCGCTGTTGCAACTCGTCAGCGCGCTGGGTGCGGGCTATGAAAACCTTGCCGTTGAACACGCCCGCTCACGCGGGATCGTTCTCGTCAACGGCGCGGGGACCAACGATCATTGCGTGGCCGATCATGCGTTCGCCTTGCTGCTCGCGGTCGTGCGCGACGTGCCGCAGCTCGATCAGGCCACGCGCAAGGGCGTCTGGCGCGACAACCTGCCGATGCGCCCGAACGTCTCCGGCAAGCGCCTCGGCATTGTCGGGCTCGGCAACATCGGCGAGAAGGTCGCGCGGCGCGGCGCGGGCTTCGAGATGGAGGTCGGGTATCACAACCGTAAGCCGCGTGAAGGCTCGCCGCATCGGTACTTCGACAGTGTGGAAGACCTCGCGCGCTGGAGCGACTTTTTGATCGTCGCAACGCCGGGCGGTGCGGGCACGCGTCATCTGATCGGCGCGGCGGTGTTCGAGGCGCTCGGGCCGCACGGCTTCGTGGTCAACGTCGCGCGCGGCAGCGTGCTCGACACGGCGGCGCTCGCTCACGCGCTCACGGCGGGGACGATTGCCGGTGCGGCGCTCGACGTCTACGAGGGCGAGCCGGATCCGCCGCAAGCTTTGCTGACGCTGCAGAACGTCGTGTTGACGCCGCACGTGGGCGGCCGCTCGCCGGAAGCAATCACGGCCTCGGTCGACAACTTTCTGAGCAACGCCACGCGGCATTTCGCGGGCGAGGTGGTGTTGACGCCGATCTGACGACCCGCGCTCGCGCATTCATCGCGGGGTCGCCATGTAGTGCCAGTCCGCTGACGAGCGGCAACGCGCCCGCCCGGTTTGCACGCCGGCGCGGCCGCCTTTTCTCGCTCGGTGCGAGCCGGCGCATCACTGAAAGGCAAACCAAAACTATCGGCGTGGCGGATACTTTCCGTCGAAAATGGCGATTTCCCTTGTGAGGTCGCCGCGCATAGGATGGGCGGTATCGCATCACCACTGCTTCGGCCCGCCCGAAGCCGCGACGGAGATCCCGCATGGAACACCACGCCCGCACGCAGAACGAACGTCTCGACGTCAAGACAACCACCTGCTACATGTGCGCCTGCCGCTGCGGCATTCGAGTGCATCTGCGTGAAGGCGAGGTGCGCTACATCGACGGCAATCCGGAGCATCCGCTCAACCAGGGCGTGATCTGCGCGAAGGGCGCCTCGGGCATCATGAAGCAGTACTCGCCCGCGCGCCTCACGCGACCTTTGATGCGCAAGCCCGGCGCGGAGCGGGGCAGTGCGCAGTTCGAGCCGGTGTCGTGGGAGCAGGCTTTCGAGGTGCTCGAACAACGGCTCGGCGCGATTCGCGCCACGGACCCGAAGAAATTCGCGCTCTTCACCGGGCGAGACCAGATGCAGGCGCTGACCGGACTCTTCGCCAAACAGTTCGGTACGCCTAATTATGCGGCGCACGGCGGCTTCTGCTCGGCCAACATGGCGGCCGGCATGATCTATACGATCGGCGGCTCGTTCTGGGAATTCGGCGGCCCGGATCTCGACAGCGCCAAACTCTTCTTCATGATCGGCACGGCGGAAGATCATCATTCGAATCCGCTGAAGATCGCGATTTCGAAGTTCAAGCGCGCGGGCGGCCGCTTCATTGCGATCAATCCGATCCGCACTGGCTACGCGGCGATCGCCGACGAATGGGTGCCGATCAAACCCGGCACAGACGGAGCGCTGTTCATGGCGTTTCTGCACGAACTGATTGCCGCCAACGCATGGGATCACGAGTTCGTGCGCCGCTATACCAACGCAGCGGAACTCGTCGATCTCGACGAAGCCAGCGAAAACTTCGGCCTGTTCGTGCGCGATCCTGAGCGGCCGGTCGGCAATCCACTGTTTCCGCAGAATCATTTGTGGTGGGATGCGGATGCCGCGCGCGCCGTGCCGCATCACACGGCGGGTGTCACGCCCGCGCTCGACGGCCGCTATACGCTCGACGACGGCACGCCGGTCACGCCGTCGTTCGCGTTGCTGCGCGAACGGGTGGCCGATTGCACGCCCGAGTGGGCCGCCGCCATTACCGGCATTTCGGCGGAGACGATTCGACGCCTTGCCGGTGAAATGATCCAGACTTGCCGCGATCACCGCATTACGTTGCCGATCCGCTGGACCGACGCATGGGGCGAGACGCACGAAACGGTCAGCGGCAACCCGGTGGCCTTTCACGCGATGCGCGGCCTCGCGGCGCACTCCAACGGCTTCCAGTCGATCCGCGCGCTGGCCGTGCTGATGTCGCTGCTCGGCACGATCGACCGGCCCGGCGGTTTTCGTCACAAGTCACCGTTTCCGCGTGCCGTGCCGCCGTCGGCGAAACCGCCGAACAGCCCCGACGCCGTCAAGCCGAATACGCCGCTCGCCACCGGTCCGCTCGGCTGGCCCGCCGCGCCCGAGGACCTGTTCATCGACGACCAGGGCGGCCCGGTGCGCATCGACAAGGCCTTCTCGTGGGAATATCCGCTGGCCGTGCATGGCTTGATGCACAGCGTGATTACCAATGCATGGCGCGGCGACCCGTACCCGATCGATACGCTGATGATTTTCATGGCCAACATGGCGTGGAATTCGTCGATGAACACGATGAAGGTGCGTGAGATGCTCGTCGACAAGCACGACGACGGCGAGTACAAGATTCCTTTTCTGGTGGTGTGCGACGCGTTCCAGTCGGAGATGACGGCCTTCGCCGATCTTATCCTGCCCGACACGACCTATCTGGAACGGCACGACGCGATGTCGATGCTCGACCGGCCGATCTCCGAGTTCGACGGTCCGGTGGATTCGGTGCGCGTGCCGGTCGTGCCGCCCACCGGCGAATGCAAGCCATTCCAGGAAGTGCTGATCGAACTCGCGTCGCGCCTGAAGTTTCCGGCTTTCACGACCGCCGAAGGCGCACGGCGCTTTCGGGACTATCCCGACTTCGTCATCAACTTCACGACTTCACCCAATTCCGGCGTCGGCTTTCTGAGTGGCTGGCGCGGTACGGACGGCGACAAGGCGTTGGTCGGCGAGCCCAATCCGCGGCAATGGGAGGAGTACGCGAAGAACAACTGTGTGTTCCATTACCCGCTGCCCGAGACGCTGCAATACATGCGCAACTGCAACGGACCGTATCTCGAGTGGGCGGTCAAAAACGGTTTTCGCAAGTTCCGCGAGCCGATTCTGATCCAGCTTTACTCCGACGTAATGCAAAAGTTCAGGCTCGCCGCGCAGGGCCGCACGAGCGGCAGGCAGCCGCCAGACCATTTACGCGCGCGCGTTGAAAAGTACTTCGATCCGCTGCCGTTCTGGTACGCGCCGCTCGAAAGCGGGGCTACGGACCTCGCGCGTTTTCCGCTCGCCGCCGTGACGCAGCGGCCAATGGCGATGTACCACTCATGGGACTCGCAGAACGCGTGGCTGCGGCAGATTCATGGCGAGAACTATCTCTACATGAATCCGTTGATGGCGGCCGAAAACGGCATCGCCGACGGCAGCTGGATCTACGCCGAATCGCAATGGGGTCGCGTGCGCTGCATGGCGCGCTTCAGCGAGACTGTGGAGCCCGGCACGGTATGGACATGGAACGCAATCGGCAAGGCATCGGGCGCATGGAGCCTCGGTCCGGGCGCGAACGAATCACAACGCGGTTTCCTGCTCAATCACCTGATCACCGACGAGTTGCCAGGCCGAGACGACGACGTGGCGCGACGCATGTCGAACTCCGATCCCGTGACGGGCCAGGCCGCATGGTACGACGTGCGCGTGCGCATCTATCCGGCGGAAGCCGACGCGCGCCAAACACTGCCGCAGTTCGCGGCGATGCCCGCGGTGCCGGGTGAGAACGGCGTGATCTCACGCATCGTGCAAACCTATTTCGCGGGACGCGGGGAGTTCGCTGCGCGGCTGCGTGGCGCGACGGGGCGCAAATAGCATAGTCAGCCGCAAGGAGCCTTTGATGACACAGATGGCATTGGTGATCGACCTGAACGTGTGCGTGGGGTGCCATGCTTGCGTGACGAGTTGCAAGGAGTGGAATACCTCGGGTGAGTCGGGCAGCCTCGCCGACCTCAATCCGTACGACGCGGATCCCTCCGGCACCTTCTTCAACCGGGTGCAGAGCTTCGAAGCCGGCAGCTTTCCCAACGCCGAGACGATCCACTTTCCGAAGTCCTGTCTGCACTGCGAGGACCCACCGTGCGTGCCGGTCTGTCCGACCGGCGCGAGCTATAAGCGCAAGGAAGACGGGCTCGTGCTGGTGGATTTCGACCGCTGTATCGGCTGCAAATATTGCGCGTGGGCGTGCCCGTACGGCGCGCGCGAACTCGACGAAAGCCGCAAGGAGATGACGAAGTGCACGCTGTGCGTCGATCGGATCCACGATGAGAATCTGTCCGAACGTGACCGCCAGCCGGCGTGCGTGCTCGCATGCCCGACCTCCGCGCGGCTGTTCGGCGATATTCACGACCCGGACTCGGTGGTGTCGAAAGCCATCGAGGAGCGCGGCGGCTATCAGTTGATGCCTGAGTGGAACACGCGGCCGGCAAACCATTATTTGCCGCGCGTGCCGACGCAGGCCGCGGGTTGTGGCAGCGATTCGTGCTCGTGCAAATCGTCCGGCTCGATGTCGGAGCCGGTCCAATCGCCGGAATCGCTCGACGCGCAAATCGAGCGCGGTGAGTTGCATCTTGCGTCGATGGCGACGCGCATCTGAAACACCGATAGGACCTCACGATGAACCCCGCATTCTCCGTGGTTTTCCTCACCACCTTGAGCGGCGCGGCGCAGGGCTTGCTGATTGCGCTCGTCGGCGTGGAAACGGCCGCGCATCTCGGCCTGCTCGCGTCGCCCACCGATCCGTTCTATATCACCGGCGCGGCCGTGTCGGTGATATTGGGCGCACTCGGCCTGCTCGCATCGTTCTTCCATCTTGGCCATCCGGAACGTGCATGGCGCGCGATCGCCATGTGGCGAACCTCGTGGCTGTCGCGCGAATGTCTGTGCCTACCGGCGTTTCTCGCTTGCGCGTTTTTCTACGGCGTCGCACATGGGTTCGCATCGCCCTGGGCGCTGGCGATAGGCTGGCTCGGTGTGCTGGCGAGCGCGGTGCTGTTCGTCTGCACGGCGATGATCTACGCGTGTTTGCGCTTTCTGCAGGAATGGGCCACGCCGCTCACGCTGGTCAACTTCGCGCTGCTCGGTTGCGCTTCGGGCTTCACGCTGGCGACAGCGTTGAGCGCGTGGCTCGCGCCCGCGCTGACCGCGGGGCTCGCCGTGTGCGCGTGCGGGTTGACGCTCGCCGGTTGCGCGAGCCGCTCGGCATCGCTCATGCGCAATGCGCGCTTGCGGCCGAAGTCGACGGTACAGAGCGCCACCGGTATTCACAATCCGAAGCTGGTGCAGGTGTCGCGTGGCTTTACCGCCGGTGCGTTCAATCTGCGCGAGTTCTTTCACGGCAAATCGGCGCGCACCCTGCGCGGTGTCAAATGGGGTTTTCTGGCGACGGCGTTCGTCGCGCCGGTCGTGTTGATGGCGCTCGGCGCGGCCCTGCATTCGATCGGCGCTTCGCTCGGCTTGCTGGCCGCCGCGTGTTTCGTGCAATACGCGGGGCTGGTCGCGGAACGCTGGTTTTTCTTTGCCGAGGCGAAGCATCCGCAGAATCTGTATTACGCGAGGGTTGGTTGAGGTGCGAGTCGGCGCGCTCTTGTGCGCTTACAAAAAATCTAATAAGACCAACCTTCATCTTTCCAGGTGCTAATGTGCTCTGTTCCAAAGATGACTGAGTAATTGGGAATCTTAAGCGATTGTATGGGAGAGACTGAAAATGATAGTCAATGAGCCCATCCTGTCGTACTCAAAGAGCCGCGACTTCACCTTTAGAACACCATCGAACCCTGGTTCGTCGACCACCATGGTTACGTTGTCTCCCACAAGAGGAAGCAGATGTGCCATCTGCGACCCAGTGGTACGGTAAGTACCACAGCCGCCCGTGTATTCGTACACATACGTTACCTTCTCGTCCATACCTGTTCCGTTTACGTGTATCGAGTCCGATGCTCGTGACTTCCATATAGGAGGCACGAATTGAGCACTTGGATGCACGCGCACGCAGTGCTGGCTGATGCATCGTCGACCCAATCGAGCGAACTCAAAAGAAGGGTCCAAGAAAAAAAGCCTGCCGCCCGAAGCGCGGCAGGCGAAATCGAGGGGCGGGGTTGCCTTGGAAAAGCGCCCCCTCGAAAGACCAAAGCACAGTCTAGTCGGTCGATGCGGGCAGCGGATGTGCATGGCGGATTGAGTCAAAATGTTGACTGAGGGGGACATGAGAAAGTGTCTTCCGGGCAGGAACGACCTCGACGTTCGAGTGTGATACCGGCTCACAGAGCCGTGGACGACTCGCCGTTCCCGGTGACGCATTTATGTCGACACATATGCTTGTCGACCATTCTTCGTTACCGTTCGCTGCAAGCGCCTACCCGTCTCGTTCATGCGAGTGTTCCCATGGTAAGGAGCGTGATCATTTCGTCGAGTGGCTGGCAGGGAAACTGCATCCGTGGCTCGGTAGTTTTGTTATAGGGAGTCCTGCCAATTCAGCGTGATCCGCATTGGCGAGCCACTATGCGCGATTAGCGACGATTGGCACGACAGGATCGTGGGGTGCGCATGCCACGCTGGTTGCGAGCGGCCGCCACGCACGCGAACTTCAAGTGTTCATCCAATGCTTTATGAAATTGAAAGCGTCAAATATAAATATTGGTGTTCTCAATAACCTGATTTATTTTTTGCGTTTTTCTGATTATTTTCATAAGACTATTAAATTCATTGCTTTGGCGTGATCGCCTTATATGTTGTCTAAAGGATTGATCATATCCGCCAACATCTTGGTCGATTCAGCCAGAAAAATACGTCGCAGACCATCCTTATGTAGGATCAATCCGCATAATTAGTCAGACTCAAAGCAAATCGGAGCGGACAACAATTTCCGGGGAAAATCTGATGGGGTGTTTTTCAGTCGCTGACCGCAACAGCCCAATGGTACGTCACGTTTTGCCAGAGAGCGGCACCGCGAAACGTATCGGTATCGTTTTGTTTGGCGGCTTCGCCCTTCCCGAGGCAGCAGCGATCGCGGAGGTATTCCAGTCGGCAAATGCGCTCACCGAAGGGGAACAGTATGGCAAGACGCGTTACGACGTGAGTTTGTTGTCGGCAACGGGAGGCAGGGTCGCGAGTTCTTCATCGGTGTTCGTTTGGACCGAAAGCATAGGAGCTCAGCGCGAGTCAGAGCGCTTTCACGCCTTGTTTATTGCTGGTGGCGAAGGCGTGATCGATGCGCTGCGCGATGAACAGCTGGTTGCGTGGCTTCGGCGGACGCATGGGCGCGGGGAACTGGTATTCCCGATCGGTGAAGGACGAGCGTTGCTCGACGCCGCTGGTTTCGGACACGCAGCCGGTGTCAGGCGTGACGGCGAACGCGAGGGCGAAATCGCGCAGACTGGCGCTGGTAAAGGCTCTTCGAGCGCTTCCGTCAGCCCGTTTCGAACAGCTATTGCGGTGATCGAGGAAGATTTCGGCGCCGAGATTGCGCGTCAGATAGCTGACTGGGTTGCGCCATCCGCGGATACCAGGTTTACGGCGATTGTGCGCAAGAGTGCTTCGGTTGGCGTGAGCGAAAAGATCAAGGCATCGGCAAAATGGCTGGAAACGAACGGGCAACGCCATATTTCGATCGACGAGGCAGCGCAGATCGCGGGCATGAGCGAGCGTAATTTTCTCAGGCGCTTCAAGATTGAAATGGGTGTGACACCGTCCGATTACTTGCTGTACGTGCGGCTTGATATGAGTTGTCGCCTGCTTGTCGAAACTGATTTGCCAGTCGACAAGGTGGCGCGCCATTGCGGCATTGGATGCGGCGGCCGGCTAGCGAAACTCTTTCGCAAGCATCTAACGACAACGCCCACGGAGTATCGTATGCGCACGCGGGTTTGATCGCGGAATCGCGCTCATCTTCACGCCGCCTTCATTGATTGACCATGGTGGAAGTAATTCAAATTGTTTGTTTTTGGAAATTCCCGTGGTTTTCGTTATGCCTCGACTTTTCTGGTTAAAGTGACGCGAATCAGATTGCTGACAAAAAGATCAGTGTTCGTTGTGAATAATTTGTGCCGTGATAGTTCGGCGATATTCATTGCCCGCGCACAGCGAGGCTCGGCAAATTGGCTTATGTTAAAGCGATGTGCGAGGGCTTACTAATTGCTGGAGAAAATCCCTGAATTCAAGCTGTATTAACGGTCGAGAGCCAAACGAAAGACCGGCGCGATGGCGAACTGATCGAGAGAAAATACATTGAGCAGGGCCGGTTCGGCCAAAATTCGAATCGCTTGCGCCATGCGCGGCTACGTGACCCATTTCAGCCTTATGCTCCCGCTTCTTTGTTTCGACCCGCGTGAGCGGCAACATCCGCCGAACCACCGGTCCCGGCTTCACGCGTTGACCTTAGCGCATTTTGCCTCGGCGTATTCCGTTGAACGCGCCTCGCCTTGCGTGCCTATCCGTGGGGTCGGGATCAAGCACGTGCGATTTGGCCATATTAATGACACTCGGAGTCCCTCATGCTAAAAGTTACGAAGGCAGTATTTCCGGTAGCGGGTCTTGGCACACGATTTCTCCCTGCCACGAAGGCGAGCCCAAAGGAGATGCTGCCGATTGTCGATAAACCTCTCATTCAATATGCCGTCGAGGAGGCCATGGCCGCCGGCATCACTGAAATGATTTTCGTGACGGGTCGCAGCAAGCGCGCGATCGAAGACCATTTCGACAAGTCGTATGAGGTGGAGGCGGAACTGGAAGCGCGCGGCAAGGACAAGCTGCTGCAGTTGGTACGCAGCATCAAGCCCAGCCATGTCGATTGTTTTTACGTACGCCAACCGGAGGCTCTCGGCCTCGGGCACGCGGTGCTGTGCGCGGAGAAGCTGGTTGGCGATAGCCCGTTCGCGGTGATTCTCGCGGACGACCTGCTATACGGCAGTCCCCCAGTGTTGACGCAAATGATCGAGGTGTTCGATCACTACCATAGCTCGGTGATTGGCGTTGAGGAAATCCCGGCGCAGGATACCAAGTCCTACGGAATCGTCGACGGCAAGGAATGGGAAAAGTCGATCATCAAGATGTCGGGCATTGTTGAAAAGCCTGAGCCGAGCGTGGCTCCTTCAAACCTCGGGGTTGTGGGCCGATATGTATTGAAGCCGCGCATTTTCAAACATCTGCGCGCAATCAAGCCGGGAGCCGGTGGCGAACTCCAGTTGACAGATGCAATCGAGTCGCTGCTCGCCGATGAGCAGGTGCTGGCATACAAGTATCGCGGCACACGCTTTGACTGCGGCAGCAAAATCGGCTATCTGAAGGCCACAGTGGAATTCGCGATGCGCCATCCTGAGGTCGGTGCCGAGTTTCGTGAGTACCTCGATGAGTATCTGTCTCTGTCGCCGTTGTGAAATCGTCAGCGTGTCCGGACTCGGTGCTCGCTTGCACGGTAAGAATCCGCACGTGGGCGACCGAATCCGACCCGCCAATTGGATCAGCAGAAGCACGGTCATCCGGACAGCCAGCCATCAGTTTTATGCAGAGCGCCTGTGTACGATTTCCCAAACGGCCCATACGTAGCCGTGGGCGGCCAATTATCTTCAGGGGATGGCTGGATGGCAGGTTTCTTTTCCCGTGCTAGTCGCCATGCGGCTCAGCCTCAGGTGTTACATGGCGTTCGCTCGGTGAAACGCATCGGGATAACTCTTTTCAATGGATTCGCGCTGCCGGAGGCCGCCACGGTAGCGGAAATCTTTCAGTCGGCTAATGCATTCTGTACCTCCATGCGCATTGGTGGCCCGCTCTACGATGTTCATTTGCTCTCGGTAGGCGGTGGAAGAATAGCGAGTTCATCGTCGGTGTTCGTCTGGACCGACAGTATCGAATCACGCGGTCGCGCTGACGATTTTCACGCACTCTTCATTGCCGGCGGCGCCGGCGTTCAAAACATGTTAAGCGAGGAGCGTCTCATTGCATGGCTGCGCTGGCTCGACTTGCGAAGCGAAAGGATTTTTCCAATTGCCGAAGGACAGTTGCTTCTGGATGCCGCCGAATTCCCGAGCAAGTCCCGCAAATTCGGCCTTGGCGAAGACGCTCATACGATTGACCAGCGCGGATTGAAAGTGTCGATTCCACACCGATCCAATACTCCGCTGCGTGGAGCACTTACGATAATTGAAGAAGACCTTGGAGCAGAAGTCGCGCGCGAGATCACAGGAGTGGTCAGATTGCGCTTTGAGGCGCAGTTTACTGCCGCGCCAAACAAAAACGTGCTCGGCGTGGTGAGCGAAAAAATTCAGTCTTCGGTGCAGTGGCTGGAGATGAATTGCGGCAGGGCGATCACGATTGAAGAAGCGGCGCAGTTCGTCGCGATGAGCGAGCGCAATTTCCTGCGTCGCTTCAAGATGGAAATGGGCGTGACGCCGTCAGACTATCTTCTCTACGTTCGTATCGATAGGTGTCGCCACCTTCTGTCGGAAACGGATCTGCCTGTCGACAAGATCGCGCGACGTTGCGGTATGGGCAGCGGCGGCCAGCTCTCGAAAGTATTTCGCCGGTATCTTGGCGTGACGCCGACCGAGTACCGCGCGAGCAAGCGCGCTTTCAACCCGGCTTGAGGAGGCCACGCCCAGGTTCGTGAGACCGGCAGTGGGAGAACCAGTAATCGCTCAACGGGAAGGGCGTTCAAGGCGAGAATGACGGCTCTTGTCAGTACACTTCAGCCATGCTGAAGCGAGTACCCACGGAATCGCGCTCCGACGTGATCGGCGCGGTTTTCAGATCCCACTCAATAGCGATATCCGGGTCGTCCCACTGCAGCGTGCGTTCGTGCTCCGCTAAACCGCGTTCGGTAGTCTTGCCGAGAACCTCCGCCACGTCCGACAGCACCAGAAAACCGTGCGCGAAGCCAGGCGGAATCCATAGCTGATGACAGTTGGCAGCCGAAAGTCGCGCGCTGATATGACGGCCGAAGCTGGGCGACCAACGGCGCAGATCGACCGCGACGTTCACGACTTCTCCATTGACGACGCGCACCAGCTTTCCCTGTGGCCGTTGAATCTGATAGTGCAGACCACACAATACGTTGTGGGGGTAAACGGTATGACGTTCCTGCACAAAACGATAGCCACGCGCTACGTGTTCCTCGAATTCCTCCTGATCGAAGCTGTCGAACGAAATGCCGTTTGCGTCGTGAACAATGCGTGGCTCGATCAGTTTGACGTCGCGAATTGCCGTGTGCTTGACCTGGATTGCCATTGTGACGAATAGGATGAAGAATTGCGGACACCCTGCATGGCGTTCTGCGGGAGGTGCTGTTCGTTCTGTGCGATAGCGCCGCGTGTGTACGGTCGATCTCGGCAGCGGGCAGCCACTGGCTGGCGCCTTCGGTGCGTCGTTATCCATATCGATTGCCTGCAAAACGGATTGGAGGCCAGTTCTGATGAGCCCCGGAAACCACATCGCGGGAGTACCTATCTGTTAAGCCGTTAATCTTACAAGTGGCCGTTTATCCTTGATCGCCAAAAGTTTGGTGTGATACGCCATTTGCGTATTTCGGCAAGGGGAGCCGATCGGCATCGTGCGATGCCAGGTTGTGTGATCGGCGAAGTCGCGACTCCTCACCCGCGAATTTCGAAGCTCGGCGGAATCCCTCAATGTTTTGGCGGACCCGATCAGATTGTCCATAGGACTATGCGTCGCGTGATAACAAATCCGGCTGGCGTTAGGCATTTACCCGTAGGCGGTGGAGTGGGTCGGCTTCATCCACTGCATACCCGGGGCGCCATGCTTATTTCCAAAAGCACGCGACCAACTGGGCGCGTCCACTTAAGTCACCAATAATGAACCGTCTGCTCGAATTAGATCTTCAGGCGCGTACGGAACTGCTCGCCTATCTGGTTGCGTTACAACTGGTCGCACGCCAGAAAACCGGCCAGTGGTTGAAGCCTGGCCAACTGATCGAATCCACTCGACTGTGGCTGCGCCTGAATGGCCGTCGCGCCGATTGGCTGCAGCGTGTGACGCTGGCATGCCGTACGCAACGGCTGGCCGAGCAACTCGAGCGAACCTCGCCGGAGCGGTTCGACGCACGCAGTCTGGCGCGCATGTTTTTTTGCGGCGTGAGGCTGGACTGGCGCTCCCAGGTGGTGATCGAAATCTTCGTCGCGTGTGTGGCGAATCTGCCCGGAGAGATCGTCTTTCACAGGCAGGGCGGTTGAAGGTAATGCGAACCCTCGCAACAGAGTAGCTCGGTGCACGCCGCATGTGTGACCTAGCTAATTCCACTGACTCGACATGTCCTGGTCAAATTACGCCGACACTCGTTCTTGTACTGAACTTCTAACCTATCTCGTCTTGTCTCAATTGTTGAGGCATCATCTAACCGGAAAATGGCTGATCGCCGAGCACGCAGCCGAATTCACACATTTGTGGATGTATGTGAATGGCCCGCTTGATCTGCTGGCGCGCGTATCGTTGGCCGGCCGTTCGGAAGCACTCGCAGCGAAAATGTTGCGTGAATCGAAGCAGTTGTTCGACGCCAAGGCCCTTGCGGAGGCATTCGTCGGTTCAGGGCATCTCGACTATCGGTCTCCCGTGGTAGTCGCCGTTCACCAAGCCTGCAGGCTGCAGGTCACGTCAGCATACAAATGCACCGAACACCAGTTTTGGTGCGACGCGGATTAGGGAATCGGCTATTGCAAGGAATGCGCTAGATCAACGCGAGAAGCGCTGCTGCGGTTCTATCAAATGCATTGACCGTCGCGTCGCTATTGGCAAGCGCGGTCATGTTTTTCCGATTTGCTTCCAGAGACGAAATGAAAGCGCCGGTGAGAATCGCGCGTTGCTCGGCGGGTAAAACATCGAGAAGCGAGCTCTGGAAGCTGAGCAGAGCGAGGATCTGGCCGTGCAGGGAGTCGATAGTCGGTTCTAACATGTGAATCTCTATGCGGTGAAAAGGCGGCGAGCTGGCCGCTGTTGAGATGTGACGCGGTCATGAGCGTGTAGCCAAATCCTTGTGCCACGGTGGGGCAGGACAAGGCGTCCTCTCATACGGGCCTGCTGGCTACCGTACTGTACACACCACTGCGGAGAGCTATGTTCCCTTTGGCGGATTGAGCCACATCTTTGACGGATGCGTTTAGGAAACGGATGTCGGCTCGGCGTTCGTGCGACGAAGGATGATCGTGTTATGCGCAGTGAGCGCGAAGCATATCTGGACTATGAATGAATAAGACGGATACGGCCAAATGTTTGTCATGAAACGGGACGCGCCGGCCGGTAGTCTTCAAGAACCTCAATCGCTGGTTCTAAGTTGGTGAAATATATGGTAATTGTCCTTTCGATTCTCGCAAATCTCTGCTTCGGTGGGGCGATCGCCTACCTGCTTTTCAGCGTGTTTTCCGCGTTGAAGGTTGGGCGCCGGCACTTCCAGACATTGATATTTCTTGAGTTTCAGCCGCATCGGGCGCGTGGGAACTGGGAAGCATCGCGGGCGAGGCTCATGATCCGCTTGCGGCTATGGGCAATTCTCGGCGTGTTGATTGGAACTGGCTCTCTGACCGCGGCTCTATCGTTCCCTTAAAGGCCGTCGCTGAGAGGACTTTCTGCGGCCTTCTCTTGTCTGCAGTCGCCAATAGAATTGGCGCCGGACGGCCAGAATGTGGGCCATGACCTGCATGGATAACTCGCTAAAACGCACCGGTCACCGAGGAATCTTGCGATCCATAAGATGGCGCGAGAGGAAATTTTGAAGTGCGGAAAAAGCGATTGCTTCCGGGATTGCAGCTTCCTCTTGCCAATACATGGATGCATTCGTGAGATCGGGATAGTGCCTGATTCAGGGCATGGCAAGCGAATGGGCTAAAACGCCAACATGTTGGCGTTTTCCGTCAGTCGCTCAAAGTCAGAAGATGGCCTATGTATGATGCACTGCAACTGAGGTCGGGGTACTTGTAGAAAGTGAGCGGTTGGGGCGACACCCGAAATACGAAAGGGAAATCTCGATTTTTTTGCTGATAACACGACCACTAACAGCGTTATCAGTGAAAGAGAAATGAGCATTGACCGATTGGATTGGGGCAGGTCGTTAGCCGGACGATCGCTAACGGATGCAAAAGCAGGTTCGGCCTTCAAGTTGAACTCGCTCGCGCGATAGGCGGGCGGAAGCCGGAAGTGGCTGGAGACGCCACGAACACCACATCGGTAAGCCCACCGCCGACGCTGTCGTGACGATGGGCAAGTCCCTTTTTTTGGAACCACGAACTACCCCCGTTGCTGGATCACGATGACCAGTACACGAAGGGTATGGCATCGCATTGTTTGATCTGCTGTCTAAATGCTCGTGTAACCGAGTGCTTGAGTGTTGACTGGAATCAGCGGTTGAGTGACAAGAAGTGACTGATGCAAAGAAAAAAATGCTCTGTGAATCTGTTCAAGCCGGAACTACGAATAGGACTGCATATGCTGAACACCTCAACGGATGAAGCTGTTGTGCACGCTGGTGACAGCAGGTCGGTTCCGACGGAACAGGAGTTCTCCGCGGCGTCCGTCCGGCTTGTTCCGGTGGTGCTCGCGGGCGGCGCTGGTTCAAGGTTGTGGCCCATGTCGCGTGAGCAGTATCCGAAGCAGTTGATTGACGTACTCGGTTCGGAATCGCTGCTGCAAGCTACCGTGCAGCGGATGAAAGGTTTCGGCGCGCACGGGCGATTGGTGGGTGCTCCGATTGTTATCTGTGGAGAGGAGCACCGTTTCGTGACGGCGGAACAGTTGCGTGAACGGGGTGTCGAGGCGCGCATCGTGGTGGAACCGGCTCGTCGCGATACTGCACCTGCACTGACGTTGGCGACCACGACTGCGTGCGCGGATGGGGATGATGCGATTGTGCTGGTCATGCCGGCGGACCACGCGATCGTCGACGTCGCTGCTTTCCAGGTGGCAGTCGCTCAAGCCGCAGAGCACGCCGAGCGGGGTGCGATCGTGGCACTGGGCGTGCCGCCCACGCGTGCCGAGACGGGCTTCGGCTATATCAAGCTTGGCGACGAGATTAGTGGCGAGGCGCATCGCATTGAGCGTTTCGTCGAAAAACCCGCAGCGGAGATCGCTGCCCAATACGTGGCGTCGGGTCAGTACTGGTGGAACAGCGGCATCTTTGTTTTGCGCGCGAGTGTATGGCTTGCGACGCTCAAGCGGCTCCAACCGGCAATGTATGACGCGTGTCTTCAAGCGCAGGCGCAGGGTTCCAGCGACGCTTCGTTCTTCAGGCCGGGCGCTGAAGCATTCAAGTCGTGCCCGGCCGACTCGATCGACTACGCGGTGATGGAACACCTCGGGGCGCAACAAGGCATGGCGGAAGGTGTCGTAGTGCCGCTCAGCGCGGGCTGGTCCGATCTCGGTTCGTGGGATGCGGTCTGGGATGCACTAGAGAAAGACGGTGACGGAAATGCTTCCCATGGTCGGGTCGTTTTCGAGGGGGCCACGTCCAGCTTCGCTCGTTCGGAGAAGCGTCTGATCGCATGCGTTGGCGTGAGCAACGTGGTGGTGGTTGAAACGGACGACGCCGTGCTGGTGGTCGACCGTTCCCGTGTTCAGGAAGTGAAGAGCGTGGTCAGCCGGATGCGGGCATTGCAGGCCCCTGAAGCCGAGGTTCATCGCAAGGTTCGACGCCCGTGGGGTTATTACGATTCGGTCGATCATGGCGAGCGCTTCCAGGTCAAGCGGATCCTGGTCAATCCCGGCGGTCGCTTGTCGCTGCAACTGCATCACCACCGCGCCGAGCATTGGATCGTGGTGAGTGGCACTGCTTTGGTCACGCGTGGGGACGAAGAATTTCTGTTGAGCGAGAACCAGTCGACTTTCATTCCATTGGGCGTGACGCATCGACTCGAGAACCCGGGGAAGCTGCCGCTCGAATTGATCGAAGTTCAGTCCGGGCCGTATCTCGGTGAAGACGACATTGTTCGTTTTGATGATACATACGGGCGGGCGTGACGCTTCGGTTACGCACGCTGTCCACCTTCTGGCGGGGAGATCACAACATGCTCGGATTACAGGGGTTATTGGCGCGGCTTGTCGACGTGATTCTGATCGTGGCGGGCGCACTTCTGGCGTCGCACATTCGCTTTGAAGATCTCGTTCAGACTCGGGTGGATGGCGCATTCATTACGTTCTCGGTCGCGCTTGCTCTGGTGTCGTTCCCGGCATTCGGACTTTATGAATCGTGGCGCGGTCGCTCATTGTGGCGGCTGACCGGGCAGGTCTCGTTGGCCTGGCTGCTGGTCCAGGCGGGTGGGCTCGTTCTGATGTTCTCCGTTCATCGCACGGATATGATCTCGCGGCTCTGGTTCATCTATTGGACCGCGACGAGCGCGGCTGGCTTGATTGGGTCGCGGTTGGTGCTGCATTCGGTGCTGCGTAGCATGCGCCACGCTGGTATGAACTTGCGCAACGTCGCTGTGGTAGGCGGCGGGTCTCATTGCAAGGATGTTGTGAGTAAGGTGCAGGCGATTCCGGCAAGCGGATTTCGCATGTCGGCTCTATTCGAGGTCGGCGCAAGCGAAGTCTTCGCACCCAAGAGCATTCCGGTATTCAAGAACTTCGACGAGTTCTCCGAACACGTTAGAAAAAACGCGATTAAGGAGATCTGGCTGGCTTTGCCGTTGTCGGAAGCCCAGACCATGCTCCGTTTCGTCAACGAATTTCGTGGTGATCTGGTGAACATCCGTTTCATTCCGGATGTGCGCAGCATGGCGTTGTTCGACGCCGGCGTAGTGGATCTGATCGGCTCGCCGGCGATCAGCCTGGTTGCGTCGCCGCTGCCCGCTCGGGCAATGGTACAGAAAGAGATCTTCGACCGGTTGTTCGCAGCGCTGGCGCTACTCGCGCTGACACCCTTGTTGCTGATCATCGCGATCGCGGTGAAGTGCTCGTCGCGCGGCCCGGTCTTCTTTACGCAATACCGGAAGGGGGCTGATGGACAGGTGTTTCGCATCTATAAGTTCCGGTCCATGCGTGCTCATGCTGAGAAAGCGGGCGTCGTCACTCAGGCCACCAAGGGCGATCCGCGCATCACGCGAGTAGGTGCGCTTCTGCGCCGGACTAGTCTCGATGAGCTGCCGCAATTCTTCAACGTGCTGCGCGGCGAAATGTCAGTGGTCGGGCCAAGGCCGCATGCGATCGAACATGACGAGATGTATAAAGAGGTTGTTGACGGCTATATCCATCGCTATCGGATTAAACCTGGTATCACTGGTTGGGCGCAGGTAAATGGGTTCAGGGGGGAGACCGACCGACTCGAGAAAATGCAGAAACGAGTCGAGCATGATCTCTACTACCTGCAGAACTGGTCGTTTGGTTTGGACATGCGGATCGTGATTGCGACGATGGTAAAGGGGCTGGCGAGCAGTAACGCCTATTAACACGTCAGCCATTCGAACGAATTTTATCTACTTCAGTGCGTGGTCTTCGCAGCGGCATGGAAACACAAGCCTGCCGGCGTGTACGGCAGTCCTGGCGAGGCTTCGGTGACGTTTCCACGGAAATCCGCTGGTCAATCAGACCGCAACCCGAAAGACGGCAACACCAATTTTCATACACGATTCGCAGGGAGATCGTGCGAATTTTTTTGCAGTTGACGCTGCCGCCGAATTCGAAATCAATGAAAAAGAATTTGAAGGATTATCTGATGGCATTATTTTGGAAGTGGGTCAGTCGCTGTAAAGAAACTGATTGCCGTCGCGGTTATCAATTGCTGTCCGGACTGGCTGCAAGCGTCATTCTGTCGGCGTGCTCGGTTGCCCCCGGAATGCGAATGACAACACCTCCAACGTTGCCGCTGACAAGTGGCGACGCACAGACTCCGCCGGTCGACCTCCAGGTTCCGATAGTCGACATCAATACCGCATTGATCAGGAAGATGCGTGATGAAGTGGGGCAACCCACCGCGGTCGAAAGCAATAAGCTGTTTTCGAACACGTCCGGCTATACGCTCGGAGTCGGTGACGTACTGCAGATTACGGTTTGGGATCATCCTGAACTCGCAGTCGCGCAAGGCATGCAGCAGACCCAGACAAACGTGCAGCGCAGTACCGATCCCGCAGCTGGCTTCATTATTGAAAGAGACGGTACTGTCCGCTTTCCGTACGCAGGGAAGATCGCTGTCCGTGGTCTTCAGGTAGGCGAAGCTCAGGATCGAATTGCCGCGGCGTTGAAGCGCGTTTTCGAGAATCCGCAGGTCACTGTCAGGGTGGCGTCCTACCGTGCAAAAGAGGTCTACGTAGACGGTCAGGTCAGAAGTCCCGGTGTCGTGTCCATAACCGACATCCCGATGACGCTCTACGAGGCGATTACTCGAGCAGGCGGGCTCGCTGATAGCGCTGACCAGAGCCGCTTGATACTGGTGCGCGACGGTGTCTCCTATCAATTGGATCTCGCGAAGATGCTCGCTCGCGGAGAGAACCCTTCGAAAATCGTGCTGCAGAACGGGGACCTGTTGCGAGTGGTCTCGCGAGACGAAAGCGGCGTCTACGTCATGGGCGAAGTGAATAAGCCGTCTACCGCCTATCCGCTGAGAACCGGCGCGTTGACACTGAGTGAAGCGCTGGCTCAGGCGGGAAGTATCAACTCGAATTCTGCCGACGCCGCTCAGCTCTACGTGATACGCAGTTCGCAGGGCACTAATCCCGAAGTCTTCCATCTGGATGCCCGATCACCCGTTTCAATGATTCTGGCGAACGAATTCCAGTTGCAACCCAAGGACGTGGTGTATGTGGATGGCAGCGGACTTGTCCGATTCAGCCGTGTCCTTAGCCTGCTCCTGCCAGCGATCAACGCAGGTCTAACCGCAGCAATTGTGACGAAATGAGCGTCCATTCCATTCTGATTGTCTGTGAGGGAAATATCTGCCGAAGCCCTATGGCCGAAGCGCTGGCCATCGATCTGTTTCCACGGCTTCATATCAGCTCAGCTGGTTTAAACGCGCTGATTGGGAAAAAGGCCGATCCTTTTGCCAGATCGGTCGTGACGGAGCGAGGGCTCTGTCTGGATACGCACGTGGCCCGGCAACTCGGCTGGTCGATGGTGAAGGCCGCGGACATGATTCTGGTGATGTCCGCAGAGCAGAAGAAGAGGGTCGAAGACACGTACAGATTCGCAACAGGGCGAACCTATCGAGTGGGGCACTTTCAGAAATTCGACGTGGCTGATCCTTACCAGAAAAGCAAAGCCGAATTTGAAGAAGCGTTTGCGTCGATCGAAGCCGGCCTGAAGCATTGGTCTTACGTGCTGGAAGAACTGAACGTATAAATATAGGTAACAAATGGCTGCTAATCTACCCGCGTCGCTTGACGCCACGAGTGCCAATGAAGACGTTTCGTTTGCTGATTACCTTTCGCTGATATACGAAGGGCGGTGGCTCATTGCGGGAATCATGGCGTTTGTCGTCGCGCTCAGTGTCATCTACGCTTTCGGCGCGCGCCCCATCTACGAAGCCAATATTCTGATTCAGGTCGAAGATTCCGACCTCTCCGAAAAGAATCTGCTTGGAGATCTTGCTCCCTTATTGGACGCCAAATCGGCAACCACCGCCGAGATCGAACTTCTGCGGTCGCGGCTTGTGGTCGGGTCCGCGGTTTCGAGTCTGAGGCTTTTTATCGAGGCTACGCCCCGGCACTTTCCGATCATTGGCGGATGGGTGAGCAATCGCTACGAGAGCCGGATGTCAGCGACTGGCCCGGCAGAGATCGCGCCCGCATTTCTTGGCCTGAGTCGTTTTGCGTGGGGTGGTGAGAGCATTCAAGTCGATCAATTCGACGTTCCAAGAACGTATTGGAAGAAGAAGTTCACGCTGGTGGCTATCGGTCGTGACTCGTATGTATTGAAGAGCTCAGGCGACGTGGTGCTCGAAGGGAAGCTGAACCGCGTCGCGAAAGGCCGGATCGACGACGGCGAAGTCACGCTGCTCGTATCCAGGCTGACCGCGCGTCCAGAAACCGAGTTCATTATCAAGCGCAGTTCCGAACTTCAGGCGGTGGAAGACCTTCAGGACGATCTCAAGATTGAGGAAAAGGGCAAGCAATCCGGCATCCTCAGTGTTACCTTGAACGGACCCAATCCAAAGAAGACGAAGAGTATATTGGATGCGGTGGCCAGCGAATACGTAACGCAAAACGTCGCGTTGAAATCAGCGGAAGCACAACAAACCATCGAGTTTCTCGATCGTCAACTCCCGCAGTTGAAAAGCCAGCTTGACGACGCCGAAGCCAAGTACAACCGCTTCAGAAATGAGAAGGGAACCGTCAATCTGAGCGAGGAAGCGAAGCTCATATTGCAGCAATCGGTCGATTCGAATACAGCGCTTCTCGAACTGCAGCAAAGACGTCTCGAGTTGAGGCAGCGCTTCACCGAAGAACATCCGAGTGTCGTCGCGCTTGATAAGCAGATTGCGGCTGCAAAAGGTCAAACAGAGTCCCTTGGCGGCAGAATCTCCGGGTTGCCCAACCTGGAGCAGGGCGCATTGCGTCTCATGCGCGACGTCGCTGTAGATACCGATCTGTACACGGGTCTTCTGAATAGCGCGCAGCAGCTTCGTGTCCTGAAGGCAGGCAAAGTCGGCAACGTGCGTGTGGTCGATTTTGCGCAGGATTCGGAAGAACCGATCAAGCCGAAGAAGGCGTTGGTGATCGTAATGGGCGTTGTGTTGGGCGCGATTTTCGGCGTGACAACCGCATTCGTGCGGAAGGCGTTTTTTGGTGGCGTCGAGAGTGGTGACGCGATTGAGCGCGCCACTGGCCTGCCCATCTACGCAACGATTCCGCACAGTGACGAACAACGCGCGCTGGATGATGCCGTTCGTCAGCGCGTAAAAGGCTTTCATATCCTTGCGCACCAGAATCCTGCCGATACGGCAGTCGAAAGTCTGCGCAGCCTGAGAACGGCAATTCAGTTTGCCATGCTTGAGGCTGAGAATAACGTTGCGATGGTCACGAGTCCCAGCCCCAGTGTGGGTAAGTCGTTCATTGTCGCCAACCTCGCGACGATACTTGCCTCGTCCGGTAAAAAGGTGCTGCTAATAGATTGTGATTTGCGGCGAGGCCACGTGCACGATTGCTTCGGTTTGGCACGGGAGCCGGGCGTGAGTGACTTCATATTGGGTGAGATCAGTCTCGAGAAGGTTATTCAGCGGGACGTTCTTCCCGGTCTGGATTTCATTTCGACCGGGACCGTACCGCCGAATCCCTCCGAGCTGCTGACAAACGCGAGATTCTCGGAATTGCTGGAGAAACTGCGCACTTCGTACGACGTAGTGATCGTGGATAGTCCACCGGTCCTCGCCGTGACCGATGCGGCAATTATCGGCAAACATGCCGGGACAACACTTCTGGCCTTGCGCTATGCGCAGCACCCACTGCACGAGATCGTTGAGTCCGTTCGGCGATTGCAGCACGGTGGCGTTGCACTGAAAGGTGCATTGCTCAATGATCTGCCGCGAACCGCTCTCGGCTACGGGCGCAGGTATGGGCGGTATTACGCGTACGAATATGGGCAGCTAACGAAATGAACGAACGCTTGGCAAACAGGAAGCGTCGTCGCGACGGACAATGTGATCCGTCGATCCCGTTGACGAACGGCCATCACGTGGCAGTGATCCTGGTGAATTATAAAAACGCCAGGGATACATTGCGCTGTATCGAATCGATCGGGCAACTGGACTATGGCTCCTACTCCATCGTCGTTGTGGACAATTGTTCGGGTGACGGCTCCTACGAGAAGTTCCTGGAGCTTGGGCCGTCGGTCAGGGTTATACGCTCGGATTCCAACGACGGCTTCGCTGCCGCATGTAACCTGGCGATGAATGCGTTGCGGGATTCGGCCGTCAAATACTTCTGGTTGCTGAACAACGACACAATCGTTCGCAAAGACACGCTTTCAGAGCTGGTCAAGATCGCTCAACAAAGTGATGCCATAGGCGCCGTCGGATCGAGGATCGTCGATCTACACGATGTTGAGAAGACGATCTGTGCCGGCGGAGGCGTAATCAGCCGTATTACCGGTCGATCCATGCACATCGAGGATTTCACGGCCCAGACAAAGTTGGACTACCTGTGTGGGGCAAGTTGTCTGATTCGCCGGGACGCGTACCTGGATATCGGGCCACTCTCGGAGAAATACTTTCTTTACTGGGAAGACGCCGATTACAGCTTCCGGCTGGCAAAGAGGAACTGGTTGATTTCCTTTGCCGAGAAGTCAATCGTCATGCATGCGGAGTCGAACACGGTTGGTAAGGGGAGTCCTCGATTCGACTACTTCTTTTCTCGCGGTTCGGTCATTTTCCTGAGAAGTCATTTCAAATATCACTGGGTCATTCCACTGCTTGTCTCCTTGTCGGGCAGGCTTGCTCGCCGTGTAATCAAGGGAAATTACGCAGGGGCCGTGGCAATTGCGACCGGAGTAGCACATGGCCTGTCCGGTCAACTTCGGCGTCCGGGCTGACGAACCGCTATGGCAACCATTGGAACCTATACGGCACCACGACGGCCGCTCCCGCTAAGTTTGCTGTTGGCGTTGAGCGCGCTCTTTGCCGCGCTCGGCGCTCAGATCTTTCCCGTTTTCGGAATCATCTGTTTGGCGACGATCGCGTGTTCGCTATTGGAGGCGACAAAGAAGAATCTCGCCGGGCCGGCGTTCGTCATGCTCATTGTGTTCAGCCTTTACGTGTTGCCGCGCGCCGCCTTGGTTCTGCTAGGTGCGATCGACAAATTCTCGGGTTTCGACCTGAGTGACGACAACCAATGGATCATTGGAACGGTTCTGTTTGTCTATGCGTTTCTATCCGGAACCAAGCTCAGTGGGACCGATGGCGTTGCACTTGGTGCACCGGCAAAGGGTTCAAAGCTGGCAGTCGTGATCAGTCTGTTCATGATTGCCTGTTCCATCCTGTTCTTTTTCAGCTACTTGAAGGCTGTGGGTGGAGTGCAAGGCCTGATTGCGAATTACAACGCGGAAACCTATTTCGCGGCAACTCAGGACGAGGTGGGATCTGCAAGCAAGAATGGGTCGATCTACACGCTGATTTCGGGATTCGCTATCGTCAGTGCGGCGCTGTTTGCACTTCGCAAATCTCGCAAAATGGTTATTTCTTATTCCATTTTGTGCGGCATCTCATTGGTGATGGCGGTCTGCTTCATCAAGCGCGAGTATGCGTTCGACGTATTGATGGCGATTATCGTCACGCTGGTTGCAAGAAAGTCCGTGGTTAGACTGCGAAAGCTCGCCCTGATCGGCTTTGCGGCAGCCGGAATGCTCTTCCTGCTGTTTCTCGTCAGATCCGGATTTCAGCCGGGCGATGCCGTTGCGGTTCCGTTGGCGCTACTCGACACCTCCGAATTCTGGGTGCTCGATCAGATTATCAACGTGTACCAGAATGGCATCGGACTGACCGATTACGACTATGGCTGGCTTCATGTCATGGCGCTCGTCTCGCCTTTCATGCCGTTCGATTCATATGTCCCCCTGGACCACATTCTGGTTGAGCGATCAATGGGAATTTCCGGCTGGGGAATTCCGCCGACAATTTTTGGTTACGCCTTTCTGGTATTTGGCTGGATTGGTCTGATTCCGTATGGTATTGCGCTTGGATACCTGATCGGCCGTGTTGACCGTTGGTTGAAAAATCGAACCCGAAAGAGTTGGAGTTTCCTGAGCGCATACATGATTTTCATCATGTATTGCTGGTTTCTATTTAGAAACGGTGACCCTGTATTGGCGGTGTTTTATACCAATCGGTACCTGTTCCTGGTGATTTTCGTTGCCTTGATTGAATGGGTGTTTAACCGTGGTTCGAGGCGAATGGCTACCGCGAACTCAATGAGAGTGCGGATATGACGCGACACTTCAATTCACTATTCCGTCAGGCGCTGGGATCGAATGTCGCCATATTGGGGCTGAATTTCGGCAATGTAGCCCTTACATCGCTGTTCGCCGGTCTAAACACGCGCGGCGCGGTGACGGCGATTATGACGTATCCGCCCTTATTAGCTTCGATATGCTGTTTTGGGCTTCATCTGGGGTTCGTTTATCTGACGCAACGGTTCCCTGAACGTGCGGAAAGTCTCTTTAAATGTTTGATTGTCTGCGCCATTTTCTCCCTTGGCGCAGGCACGCTCGTCAGCTTGACAATTGCACCGTATATCGCAAGCAAAATTTCGGCCGATAGGACGCTGGTGACGATTTGGACCATCGTTCTGACCGATTCTACGATCGTCTACGCGCTGTTTTCGGGTGCCTGTCAAACCGAAAAGCTGTTCCATGTATTTAGTGTCTCGCGATTGATGTCGCCAGCGGTGACCACGGTGGGAATTCTCGTTTTCGGTCTGTTCTCGGTGGTGGAAACGCAAGCTTATCTGGCTGCCTACGCCGCTGGATCACTGGCAAGCAGTGCGTTCACGATCGTCGTGTGCATCAAGGAATATAAAAATAGAGGCGTGTTGGGACGGAAGGATGTACGCGAACTCGGCCGTCTCGCCTCGCTGTACTGGATTGGCGATGTAATGAACATCCTGGTTTGGCAGGTGGACAAGATCGCGTTAATCGCATTGTCCATGCCGATGCGGGAGGTAGGCATCTATACGATCGTCGCAGCAATTGCGCGGGGCGTAGGCCAAATTCCGATTTCGTTGAGTCAGGTGCTGCTGGCAAAGGCGATTGGGAAATCAAGAAATGCAGTGGTGGAACAAACTGCCGTCAATTTCCGATATATCACGGTTTTGTCGGTGCTGATGGCGGCGTGCCTGACCCCGGTCATGCTGTCCTCGTTCTTTATCACGAACGTGGAGATTTCCCGATTCCTCAAGGTCCTGTGCATTCTCTCAATTGATTCCTGTGTAGCGGGGGGAAGCCTGATTGTTTCTCAGGCGTTCAGTGCTGTAGGCGAGCCGCACAAGGGGGCGGTCCGCCAACTGGTGGGCGGCTTGTCTGCGATTGTATTTGCCTATCTGCTCGGGTTGCAGCTCGGTGTAGTCGGCGTTGCGACCGGGATTCTGATGTCCTCCGTTCTAAAACTCACTGTAGCGTGGGTCATGTTCAAGGGCGCTTTTGAAACGCGATCTGAAAATTGGATGCCTTCGCGCACCGATTGGGGTGGGGCATTGGGTTTTTTAAAACGGGGAGGCTAAATGAATTCACTAAAACACAAACTGACGTCGTTGCTGGAAATCATTCCGCAAGGCGAGCACATAATATTTGCCGACTATCCCGTATATTTCAACATCGGGGATCTGCTGATATTTCAGGGGAGTGAAAATTTCTTTCGTGATAACAATATCATCATCGATGACCGCTTCAGTCTGAAGGAAAAGTCGCAGATTTCCAGAAATACGGTTGGCGACAGGGCGATCGTATTGCAGGGGGGAGGTAACTTCGGTGACCTTTATCCGTGGCATCAGTCATTTCGTGAGCAGATCGTAAGTCAATTTCCCGACAATAAGATTGTTCTCCTGCCGCAGACGATCCACTTTTCTGATGTGAAGAAGGCCAAGGAATCGGCTGCAATTTTCAAAAGGCATAAAAATCTACATATCTGTGTTCGAGACGAAAAAAGCTACAAGTTTGCCGCGGATTTTCTGAGCGACAAAGTGTATTTGTTGCCCGACATGGCGCATTGGCTCTACGGATCATCACCGTTCAAACCGGCAATGCGCGATGCAGCGAACGGTACGCTCTGGTTGATTCGTGGAGACAAAGAGCAGCCGCAGGCTTCGCAAGTTTCGGAACTGCCGGTCCCTGGGCGGGACTTTCAAGGAGATTGGAACGATTTGCAGAAGTTTTCGGCGCCGTTTCTCGAACAGTGGTCGACCAAATTTCATCGCTTAGCGGGAATGGCTCCGGTCAGGGTGGTTCGTCCATGGAAAATGTACCTGCCGGTGGTGCGCTCAATTATCGAGGCGAATGTGAATTTCTTCTCGAAATACGAGCGCGTTGTGACATCGAGATTGCATGGGCACATTCTCGGTGCCTTGCTGGACAAAGAAATTGTTCTGATTGATAACTCGTATGGCAAAAACTCAGGTTATTACGAGTGCTGGACGAAGGCACTTCCGAATGTGGTCCTCTCTGCCAGCGGAGTGTGAGCCGTGCGCACAGCATTCGTATTGCTTTGGGCTGAGATTTCCGTTGAGAACTGGAAGAAGTCATTCGACGAAGGCCTCAGGCCGGACAGAACGCCCTATGGATATCATTATCTGGAGGAGTCTGGATTCGACGTGCTTTATTCGAAGTCGTTTAACGAAAACCCCCTTTCCCGTATTTTCAGAAAAATTGTATCCAGGATATTTCGTGCCGATCTCGTACATGCGCTGAGAAATATCAGGGGAATGGCAAAAGCGGACTACATCTTTACCCATACGGATAAAGAGACGTTCTCTGTTCTGCTGTTGAGAACAGTTTTCCCGTGGCTGATCAAAGCGAGGACCGTGTGCCAGATTATCTGGACCCCAGACGTGCTGAAACAGCAGAGTAAGTTCGGCGCAAGGATTCTCGGAGCTGTGTTGAGGAAGGCGGATCTGGTCATCACGTTGTCCAGCCAGAACCAGGACTGGTTGAACCAGCTCGACAGCCGGATCAACGCGAGATCGGTGAAATTCGGCATTTGTCGCGACAGCTTTTTGACTGAGGAGCTTCCGGCTATTCGGGACGATTCGGCAGTGAGAGTTCTTGCGATCGGTAATGACGAACATCGAGACTGGAACACGTTTTGTGCGGCTCTCTCCGAAGTGAGTGACATCCGCGTACGAGTGCTTAGCCGTACCTTCAAGAAATCGGTTGCGTCATATCCGGATGAATGGGAAATAGAGTCCGCGAATTCGCTCGGTGAGGTAAAGGACGCGTATGCATGGGCGGACCTCGTCGTGGTGCCGCTGAAAAGCAACATGCACGCGTCCGGCATTACCTGCGTACTGGAAGCGGCATTTCTGGGCGTGCCTGTCATCGCGGCAAATACCGGAGGCCTGACTGACTATTTCGAAGATGGCGAAGTGATGTACTACGAGACGGGTAGTGCCGAATCGCTTGGTTCGCAAGTCAGGAGATTTGCCACGGATGTCTCGGCGCGACGGAGTTATCAGCGTGCGGCGTTCGAGCGTGCGCGCAAGGAAACGCTGACCTCGAAAAACTACATTGCCCAGCAAGTGAGTTTGATTCTGGCTCGAGATGCAATCGGGGGGACCTGATGAAAATAGTGCACGTATGCGAGACGCTGAAGGGCGGCATCGAATCCTATTTGGCGGAGATTATTCCGTTCCAGGTGGGTCTTTACGGAGCGGACAATGTCCACATCATCGTCCCCCGCGACGGAGCGGGCGGGCGAAGCGAGTTTCACGAAGCCGTTGTCTGGGAATTCAGGAGAAAAGGCCGTTCTTTCTCTACGATGCTGAATCTCTGCGTGGCGATTCTCAAGCTCGTCAAGACGCAGGCGCCAGACGTTATCCATTTGCACAGTTCTTTTGCCGGCGCCATTGGTCGCGTTGTGTTGATGGCTTTACGCAAGGAGACGAAGGTTGTCTATTGTCCGCACGGTTGGTCCTATCTGCGCCAGGGTGCAGAACGTACGAACTGGCTGTGGAAAAAGATCGAAACGATGCTGGCGGTAGCGTGCCACAAGATCGTTTGCATTTCCGAGCACGAGTACACCGCCGCACTCAACGCCGGCTTGCCGGAACATAAGCTGGAACTGATCGTAAGTGGAATTTCGGATGTCGTGTCGGACGCGCCGCGGAATCGGGTCATCTCACGCGAAGGCCGCGCGATACGCCTGTTATTCGTCGGCAGGCTGGATTACCAGAAGGGTATCGATCTGTTGTTCAATGCGCTTCGGTCGGCTGCGCGAAACGATATCGAGTTGACGATAGTCGGGGAGGCTGTTGTCAATTCCGCTTGGTGGGCACAGGTTCGCGGATCGTGTCCTGAGAATGTACAAATCATTGGCTGGCAGGAGCGAGATGCGTTGCAGCTTTTTTATGAGCTCGCCGACGCTCTCGTGGTGCCTTCACGTTGGGAAGGTTTTGGCCTCGTTGCTGTCGAAGCACTCCGATCGGGCACGCCGGTGATATGCAACGTGGCGGGAGCGTTGCCGGATATCGTGGAACACAGGATTAGCGGTTATCACCTCGATTTTGAAAATACAGAGAAGGCGGTGGCTTTCTTCGCTGAGTTGAAGCTTGAAAATCTGGCCCACTTGAGGCATGCAGCGCGTGAGCGCTATACCAGCGTTTTTAAATCCCAGGCGATGAACGAAAAGATGCTGCAGATGTATCAGGCCGTCATTCCGCACGCAGAGGCGGTGGGCACCGCGGGGTTTATGGAGTAGGTGGCCCCGATTTATCGAGGACAATATGATTCATGTCGACTATGTGGTTGGTCACGATCCCGCAATTGATCGTGACGGTATCGGGGACTATGCGGAACAAGTGGCAGCAGCTCTGGGCCGACGCGCAACGCTCGGCTCGAAGATTGGCTTTGTTCATTCGAGATTCAAACCGGCGAGTATATTTAAATGGTTTGGATTTCTTCGATTCTTTAACCGATCGAACATTGTACATATCCAGTATCCGGTTGAGGGGTGGGGCACATCCGTCATGCCTGGCGTCGTGCCAGTCATAGGTCGGCTCTTTTTTCGATCGAGCCGCCTGGCTATCACGTTGCACGAATGGCGAAGCATGCACGTGTTGCGCCGTGCAAGCGTCTATTTGACGATTCTTCTGGCAGACGTCCTGATCTTTGCCTCTGAACGGGAACGAAAAGCATTTTTAAGTTCACGGATTGCAAAGTATACGAGGAGCGCTCAACAACAGGTGGTCATTCCGATCGCCGTGAATGTTGATATTCCAGAGCTTGAAACAGCCGATATTCTGGCGGCACGTGAAAGCGCACTGTCGCGGCTGGCCCTCGGAAGAAGCAGGCTCGGCCACGGCGAGTCCGCTCGCCAGTTGGTGCTAGGCTTTTTCGGATTCGTCTATGAATGGAAACAGCCGGAAAAAATGCTCCATATTGTCAATGCGCTGCTGAACAAAGGTTGCGCGGTGAATCTGGTTATGTGCGGCGATTTTCCGGATGGGCACGACGAGAAACGGGAAAATTTTCGCAAGAAAATCGCGGAGTATCGGCTCGAAGGCAATGTCGAATTGTGCGGCTATGTCGAGCGGGCGGATGAACTGGCGTTACGGCTTTCTGCGTGTGACGTAGTTCTTCAGCTGTTCTCTGATGGTCTTTCGGCAAGACGAGGAAGTTTCTGGTACTCGGCCGAGCTGGGCACGCAGGTTCTTTCCACGTTTCCGGGCGCGCAGGACGAGTTCGAGCAGTGTGGAACAGGTTATGAGCCTTCGAATGACGAGCGTGTGTTGCTGGTTCCCGCAGACGATGATCCTGCCAACATAGCGGCGAGGATTCTGGACTGGACGCGACCATGGAGTCCACCGGTGAGAAGGACGATTGCGCCTACCTGGGACGAGATAGCGGCCCAACACGAGGGGGTGTATGCCGCAATGATGCCCGCGTCGCAACCGCTGACTGACGAACTGGTGGAGGAGGCCGTTCAGCCGGCGAAGACGTTCGGTTCGCGGTCGACGGAGAGCCGATGAAACCGGTCGATCGCCTGGAGAAAAGACGCTCCGTTGTGAAAGTTATCCTGACCGGGGTGTATTGTCTGTTGCCCTCTTTGGCGCGACCGGCAGAAAGCGATGCATCTGCTTCTTCCGGCATTGCAAGGCCAGACGGTACAAAGAGCAGCGTGCGTATCGACGAGCTGGGTGCGAAGGGCAACGGCGTTGACGACGATACGGAATATTTCACGCGTGCCATGCGGTCCGGCGTCACGGTCGTGGCAGGAAAGGGAAAGGTCTATCGCGTCAGGCCGCTCGTATTCGTTGATTTAAAAAACGCAGCATTGGATCTGAACGGTTCAACCCTGCTGGTAGACCGTCCTACCCCGACAGGTCCTTCGCCGTCGGGGCTCACCTTCAAATCTTCGTCCAGCTTAGGTGGATGTCAGAATCTGAAATTGAGTCATGGAAAAATCGCTTATGTATCGGGGCCCTCTGCAAGAATCGACAACAATTTCTCGATTTATGTGGAGGGCGCTCGGGGCCTGGAGATTTCCGGAATTGAGATCGATGGAAGCTGGTCGGCGGGGATCTGGGTGCAAAAATCGACCCATGTTTATATCCACGATAATTATGTCCATCACACCAAAGCAGACGGCATAACCTGTCAGGGTTGCGGAGACGATATACGCATTATTTCCAACCGCGTGAGCTTGCCGGGCGACGACTGTGTCGCCGTAACGTGGTTCACGGGAAATAATGAATCCTACGTCGGAAATAGCGCGGGTGAGAAATATAGCTCGAACGTCAGAATAGCGAATAATATTTGCGAGGATGGTGCTGCTCGGGGAATTTTTCTTGGGGGCGTGTCGGGAGGCGAGGTCTGTTTCAACAGGATATCGAGAACCGACGCCATTGGCATTCTACTGGCCAGAGATACAGTGGACCGGTCTTCCGAGTTTTTCTATGCTAACGGTGTGAATAACTCGAATCTGAACGTGGATATCCACCATAACGCGTTGAATCAATGCGCTATCGCGTCCAATAGCAGATATGCGGAGGTAGGTGGGATCTGGATCTCCGAGCGGAATCGCGGTATCAGGGTAATGAATAATATTTTGTATAAATGCAATAATATTCACTTCTACTGTGCTGGGAATGCGGAGATTTACCAGAATAAAAGTTTTTCTCCCCAATGGGTCGCGGGTGGACGGGTGAGAAAAGAACAGATGCTGGGGCGGGGCAGCCACATCGTAACGGGCGCCAATTCGGCAAGCAAGGGATGGAATTTTGGCCGAATTGACGAGAACCAGTTGATTGGCGATTGCTATTACGCAATCTGGATTGGCCCGGGAAGTCTTTCCAGGCAATGGCAGGTTGCCAGAAACCGGATTTTTGTTTCGACTGACACGACTCAGTCCGCAAATTTGCTCTCCACTGAAGCGGGGCAGAAAAACGCGGCGAGGATTACTGCCTGGATTCGCTCCGACAATCCGGGGAGGGTTTCTGTGCAAGACAACGTGGTTCAGGATCTCCGCGATGCGCCCACTCTTGATCCGTAAGTTGGTTTCCGGCGTCGGCGCGTGCAAGACCGAGTTCTGATCTTGCGCTCAGTCCCGGCCGTGAGCGTCTTCGGCCGCGCAGCGCGGAGCCGAGGCATTCTCGTGGTTAGCCGATCGCTCCAACTGCTGGTCGGATCCGTTCGGCGTTCTCAGACCATGCTCGATCCGATCTGCCGACGCACTCCTCGTGCGCGCCTCCTGCAGCGACCGCACGTAATCGTCCATTGCAACGTCCTGCTGAGGGCGACGCTTACGGCGTCCCCACAGGCGACCTACGCTGCCACAGACCTTGCTGATCACGACGGCAATGCAAACGGCCATGGCAAGGAACAACAGGGCGAGACTTTCGCCAATGTTCCGTAAGCGTGTCAGTGTTCGCGAATCTCGCACGATGGCTCCAAGGCAGGCAGCGCCTTAGTCTACCAGTTCGGAACGGCGGGCTTCGACAAGCCTTGAGCAAGCATTTGCGCGCGCGATCGGTACGCCTCGCGAAGGGCAGTCCTGCCGGCGGGGACCACGATTAGCGTCGCAAGCCGTATTAGCGGAGGTGGAATGAGCAGCGTATTTGTTCGGAAAGCGCTTTGTCAGTTGGCGTCCGCGCCGCCGAGCATGCTTTTGTAAGACTTCATTGCGGGGCTTAGCCTGAAGCGCTTATTGCCGGACGGCGCCTCAGTGTCGCCATGCGTTGAAGTCATTTCGGAATAGGACGCAAGGTTACTCGTGTCCGCCGAACTGCCTTGGGATAGAAGCGACGATTGAAGTGCGCGCTTCTTTGACATTTGAAACTTCAATTGACGCCCTTTTTTGTTTTTGTCGCCAAGTGCAAGATCGTCGCCGCTTTCCGATGCGGACTCAAGCATCATGTCGGTGAGGTAATCCGGCTCATCTATCAAATCCTTCCCTACGGTCGCTTCCTTGGTCAGGCTGGGTGGCGCGTAAGGCGAACTGTTGGCGTCCTTCTTGTCGTCGAGGTCCCGACGACGTTGGTGGTCCGCATAGCGACGCCTGTAATGCCCCAATTTCGACGTGTTCGAGTCCTCCGGCACAGGCAAACCGGTCGATGAGTAAGAGGTCAATGTGGCCGGATCAACCGACGTATAGTCCAGGTCGCTCGCATTGCCGGTGGAATAAGTCGACTGAGCGGTTTGCCGGCTCGATGCGGTGTGATATTGAGCGAAGCCGGACGTGGACATTGCAAAAAGACACAGCAAACACGCGCGCAAAGGTCTCACTGCCGCTCCTGACAGGTCGAAGAATTTCATTTCGGTTTGCGATGTAACGCGCTTGCGATTAACTTGATTGCCACGCCACCTGCTCCGTAAGAAGGCTTTGCAGATACTTGCCGTAAGCATTCTTGACGAGA